>JAYSXN010000225.1:0-4938 GCA_043717405.1 Gammaproteobacteria bacterium | reverse complement strand
CGCGCCGACGGCAGGCCATTGGTGTCGAGCGAGCGCGCACTGCTGCGCAACCGCCTGCCTGAACCACCGGCGGAAATGCCCAGCTGGCGCGTGCCGGCGCTGTTCACCGGCATTGCGCTGGCTTTGGCAGTTGGCTGGCTCGGCGCCCGCCGGCCGCGCTGGCTGGCCGCGATGGCGTTGCCGTTCTGGTCGCTGTGCGGCTTGCTTGGCAGCGTAATGATCTTCCTGTGGGTCGCCACTGCGCACGTCGCCGGCCACGGCAATGAAAACATCCTGTTGCTCAGCCCGATGGCGCTGTTTGCATTGCCAGGCGCGTGGTCGCTCGCCCGGGGCGGAGTGGCCACTCCGCGGTTCCGTGCCCTGCTCTGGATACTTGCAGGCATGGCCGCCATCGCCGGCTTCCTGAAATTCCTGCCCTTCCGGCCGCAGCAGAATGTCGAATGGGTGTTGCTGTTGTTGCCGATCCACCTGGCGCTGGCGAAGTTTTTTTCGCCCAAGGCCTGAGGCGCAACCACGCTGCGCTTGCGGCGGCACGCCGCGCGAACCATGATGCGCCGATGGACAGTCCCGCGTGCCCCAGTTCGCCAACGATGATCCGCAACCTGTCGTCCTATTCGCTCGACGGCGGCAAGCGCGCGGACATTACGCTCGAGCAGATCAGCGACGCCCTGGCCGACCCCGCGGTCGGCTTCGTCTGGGTTGGGCTGTACGAGCCGGACGCGCCCTTGCTGATGAAGATGCAGGAAGAATTCGGGCTGCATCCGCTGGCGGTGGAGGATGCACTCAAGGCGCACCAGCGGCCCAAGGTCGAGCCCTACGGCGATTCCCTGTTCCTGGTGCTGCAGACCGCGCAGACCGTCAGTGGGCACATCCGTTTCGGCGAAACCCATGTCTTCATCGGGCCGCGTTACCTGATGACCGTTCGCCATGGCGCGTCGCTGGCATTCACCGCGGCGCGCGAGCGCTGCGAAAAGAATACCGAACTCATGAAGCTGGGCCCAAGCTACGGCCTGTACGCGGTGCTCGATTCGGTGGTGGACAATTATTTCCCCATCGTCGAAGAGTTCAAGGGTGAACTCGACGAGTTGGAAAAAGATATTTTCGCGGAGGATTACCGGCGCGAAACCATCCATCGCCTGTACGAGCTCAAGCGCGACCTGACCCAGCTGCGCTTGGCGGTGTCGCCGCTGCAGGACATGCTCAACCTGCTGATGCAATACCACCAGACGCTGGTGCGCGACGAGGTGCGGCTATACCTGCGCGATGTTTTCGACCACGTGGTCCGGGTCAACGAAGCCACCGACACCATGCGCGAGATGCTGACCGCCGCGATGTCGGTGAATCTGTCGCTGGTGACGGTCGCGCAGGGCGAAATCGTCAAGCGCCTGGCCGGCTGGGCCGCGTTGCTGGCGGCGCCGACCTTGCTGACCAGCTGGTACGGGATGAACTTCCACCACATGCCTGAACTCGACGGCCAGTACAGCTACCACATCATGATCGTGGTGACAGTGGTGATCTGCGTTGGCCTGTACCTTTTGCTGCGCCGCGCGCGCTGGCTCTAGCGCCAGCGCGCGCGAGAACGCGAAACCGGCGTTGAGCCGAAGCAGCCATGGGAGCTAGCGCAGCCCCCTGGAGCAAAGTGCATGGTGGGCTGCCCCGGCTTGGCTATACTCGGCACGTAGCCCTCCGGAGCCAATCAATCGTGAATGCAACGACCCTTGGCACCCCGTTGCCCGACAGCATGCCGCTGCCGGCGAGCGATACCTTCCTCGGCCATCCCAAGGGCGTGTTCGTCTGCTTTTTCACCGAGATGTGGGAACGGTTTTCCTTCTACGGCATGAAGGCGCTGTTGTTGTTGTACCTGATCGAGCACCACAAGTTCGGTGACCGCGTCGGGCTTGACGTGCTCGGCGCGTACGGTGGCCTGGTCTACTGCCTGCCGGTGTTTGGCGGCATGCTGGCTGACCGCTTCCTGGGCATGCGCAAGGCCGTGGTCTACGGCGGCATCCTGCTGTGCCTGGGTCATTTCGGCATGGCCTACGAAGGTGATACCGCACAACTGGTGAATGGCGTGGCGGTGCGCGATGAAGGCGCGCTGCGCGTGTTCTATCTGTCACTGGCGCTGATCATCATGGGCGTGGGTTTCCTGAAACCCAACATCTCCACCATCGTCGGCAAGCTGTATGCGCAGGACGACCCGCGTCGCGATTCCGGCTTTTCTCTCTTTTATGCCGGCATCAACCTCGGCGCATTGTTTGCCTCGATCGTCTGCGGTTACCTCGGCCAGCGTTATGGCTGGCGCTACGGCTTTGGCGCCGCCGGCATCGGCATGGTGCTTGGCCTCGCGCAATTCCTCTGGGGCCAGAAATACCTGCACGGCCACGCCGAGCCGCCGCGCCCGCTGGCACGCAACAAGGAATTTTCCATCTACGCCGGAGCGCTGGTCGCCCTGTTGCCGGTCGCCGGACTGATGTGGGCGGTGGCCAATGGCGCGTTCACGCTGGGCGGCGATATTTCGCTGGCGATGGGCCTGATGATCCTGGTGATGGTCGGCGTGCTGGTCTGGTTCATGTGGTTCATCCTCAGCCAGTGCACGCCAGTGCAGCGGCACCAGATGATTTCGCTGATGACGCTGATCTTCATGTGCCTGGTGTTCTTCATCCTGTACGAGCAGACCTATGGCAGCTGGGTGACATTCACCGATCGCCTGCTGACCAAGGACATCATGCCCTCGATGGTCGTGCGCACCGGCACGCCGCTGCCGTGGTCGATTATTTCGCTGTTGCTCGCGCCAGCCTCGTTCGTGCTGTCGGCCTGGCTGTCTGATCGCAACCCACAGTCGCCGGCACCCAAGCTCCTGTTCGGCGGCGCATTCGCCGTGATGCTGGTCTTCCTGGTGCGCGACTCGATCGTGCTGCCGCAGACGGGTGGTTCACTCACGTACCTTGGCGCGTTGTTCCTGGTGCTGCTGGCACCGGTGTTCACCGGCCTGTGGGGCTGGCTCGACAAATTTCGCGCCGACCCATCCAAGCCGGTCAAAAGCGCGTTGGGACTGATGTTCGCGGGACTGTCCTTCGTGCCGATGGCGATGGCTGCGCAGCAGGCTGGCGCGAGTGGCGGCCAGGCCAGTGTGTGGTGGCTGGTGATCGCCTACCTGGTGCTGGAAATCGGCGAGATGTGCCTGTCCCCGGTCGGCTTGTCGGCGGTCACGCAGTTGTCGGTACCACGGGTGGTCAGCCTGATGATGGGCACCTGGTTCCTGGCGACCGCGTTTTCGGAGACGCTGGCGGCACGCATGGGCAAGCTTGCGGCTATCGACATTGCCGATGGCGGTGCATTGACCGAACACACCGCCGCATGGACTGCAGCCGCGGCCAAGTACGAGCACCTGTTCTGGCTGATGATGCAGATCGGACTGGGCTTCGCGGTGATTGCCTTCATCGCCTCGCCACTGATCCGGCGTGGCATGCACGGCGTCAAGTAGCTGCGAAACACCAGCGCGTCCGGCCTTGCGCCGGGATGCGGCGCGCTACGCTCAACCCGCGCGCGCTTCCGCCATTTCGCCGATCACCTCGCGCAAGCCCACCTTCCAGTCGGGCAAGCGCAGCTTGAAATCCTCCGCGAACTTGCTGCAGTCCAGGCGGGAATCCGCCGGACGCTTCGCCTTGGCCGGATATTCGCTGCTGGGAATACCGAGCAGGCGCGGCGCGCGCTCGATCAGTCCGGCATCCAGCGCTTCGGCATAGATCGCACTGGCGAATTCATGCCAGCTGCAGGCGCCATCCGCGACCACGTGCCAGGTGCCGTCGTGTTCGGCGCCACGGGCAAGCGCCAGCGCGGTGCATGTGGCCAGCCATCGCGCCGGCGTCGGGCAACCAACCTGGTCGTTGACGATGCGCAGTTCCTCGCGCTCCTTCGCCAGGCGCAAGGCGGTGCGCAGGAAATTTTGCCCTCGCGCAGCGTAGACCCAAGCCGTGCGCAGGATCATGTGTTTACAGCCGCTGTCCCGAACCGCTATCTCGCCGGCAAGCTTGGTGCGGCCATACACGGCCAGCGGCGCAGTCGCGTCATCTTCGCGCCAGGGCCGCGTTCCGTTGCCGCCAAAGACGTAATCGGTTGAGTAATGCACCAGCTTGGCATCGTGCTGCAAACACGCGGCGGCCAGTTCGCCAACGGCATCTGCATTGATGCGCTGCGCCAGCGCCGGTTCGTCCTCGGCGCGATCCACCGCGGTATGCGCCACGGCATTGAGCACGAGCTGTGGTCGATGTTCGGCCACCACCGCGGCGACTGCACCCGGCTCGGCGAAATCAAGCTTGCCGCATTCTTGCTTGCCCGGAAGCAAGCCGGTGAAGGTGTACGGCACGATCGCGCCAATCGGTGCGAAGGCGCGATGCAATTCATAGCCCAGCTGGCCATCGGCGCCGAGCAGCAGGATATTCATGGCGTGTACTCCGGCAAGCGTGCGTCGGCGATATCGGCCAGGAACGGCGCGGCGGCATCCTTCTCGGACAACGAAGGCGCGCTCACCGGCCAGTCGATGGCCAGCTTCGCATCGTTCCACCGGATCCCGGCATCACCTTCGCGAAGGTAGGCCGCCGTGCACAGGTAATGGAATACGGCGCGGTCCGACAACACCACGAAGCCGTGCGCAAACCCTTCCGGGATCCACAACTGGCGCTTGTTGACGGCGCTCAGCACTACCGCTGTCCAGCGGCCAAAGTCCGGCGAGCCGCGGCGAATGTCCACGGCGACATCATAAACCTCGCCTTCCAGCACGCTGACGAGCTTGCCCTGGGGCTGCGGCCACTGGTAGTGGAGGCCGCGCAACACGCCGCATCCGGACAGCGAAACATTGCTCTGCACGAAGTCCAGTTCGAGGCCCTGGTCCGCCCAGCGGCGCTTGTTCCAGGATTCGAAGAACAGGCCGCGGCTGTC
>JAYSXN010000224.1:0-4945 GCA_043717405.1 Gammaproteobacteria bacterium | reverse complement strand
CGGAAGAAAGCATGCGCATACAACGGGTGCTGGATTCGGACATCGTGATGATTTTCGATGAGTGCACGCCGTACCCGGCAACGCTTGAGCAGGCGCGGGAATCCATGGAGTTGTCGTTGCGCTGGGCGGCGCGGTCGAAGGCCGCGCATGCCGGAAACGATGCAGCCCTGTTCGGCATCGCGCAGGGCGGCACGTATCCGCAGCTGCGTACCGAATCGGCGCAGGGATTGCAGGCTATCGGCTTTGATGGCTATGCCGTGGGCGGGCTCGCCGTCGGCGAACCAGCCACCGAGCGCGAACGCATCCTGGAGGGCCTGTGCCCGCTGCTGCCTGGCGACAAGCCGCGCTACCTGATGGGCGTGGGCAAGCCCGAAGACATCGTCGAGGCGGTGGCCCGCGGCATCGATATGTTCGACTGCGTCATGCCGACCCGTAACGCACGCAACGGGCATTACTTCACCCACTTCGGCCAGGTGCGCATCCGTAACGCCAGCAACGCCATGGATTTGCGTCCCATCGAGCCTGGCTGCAGCTGCCATACCTGCGCCAACGGCTTTACCCGGGCTTACCTGAGGCACCTGGACCGTTGCAACGAGATCCTGGCCTCGATGCTGGCCACCATCCACAACCTGCACTATTACCAGCAACTGATGCGCGAGATCAGGCAAGCCATTGACGCAGGGCGCTTCCAGGCGTTCCGCCAGGACTTCTACGCGCTGCGTGTTGCGGGCGAGGCAGCCGCGGGTTGAAGCCCCGAGCGTGGCTGGGGGGCCGGGCCTATGGCATACTTGCGCGCTTTGAATGCCTACGGAATGCCCATGTCCCTGCTGGATTTGCTGATTTCTCCCGCCGCCGCCCAATCGGCCGCGGCTGCCCCGGGCGGCGCCATGGCCGGGCTGCAATACCTGCCGCTGATCTTCCTCGCCCTGCTGATGTATTTCATGATGATCCGGCCGCAGATGAAGCGCGCCAAGGAACATCGCGAACTGCTGGCCAAACTTGCCCGCGGCGATGAAGTAATCACCAACGGCGGCATTGCCGGGCGCGTGGATGAACTCGGCGAGAACTTCATCACCGTTGAAATCGCCGAAGGCGTGCGCGTGAAGTTGCAGAAGTCGGCAATCGTCGCGGTGTTGCCCAAGGGCACGTTGAAGTCGGCCTGAACAACCCCCATTCGTTGGATACTCATCGGCCTGCGGGCCACGGCGGCGTCTACCATGCTTGAATTTGCCCGTTGGAAATACGTCGTCATTGCGATCGTGCTGCTGTTCACCGCCCTGTATTCGCTGCCCAACCTGTACCCGAAAGACCCGGCATTGCAGATCACTGCCAATCGCGGCAGCAGCGTCGACGCCGCGCTCGCATCGCGGGTGCGCGGCCTGCTCGCCAGCAATCACATGCCTTTTGAAAGCGTCGCCGTCGAAGGCCCGGACCTGCTTGTGCGCCTGGGCAATACCGACCTGCAGGCGCGCGCCTCCAACGTCATCCGCCCGGCGCTCGGCAGCGGCTATACGGTTGCATTGAACCTGGCCTCCACCGTGCCGGCTTGGCTGCAGGCCATCGGCGCGCATCCGATGTCGCTCGGCCTCGACCTGCAGGGTGGCGTGCACTTCCTGATGGAAGTGGACCAGCAGGCGGCGATAGAGAAGCGCAGCGAAGGCTTCCTCGACGAGATCCGCTCGGTACTGCGCGAGAACCAGATTCCGTACACGACGGTGTCGCGCAACGCTGCCGGCATACAGGTGCAACTGAAGAGCGTCGATGACGCCAACCGCGCGCGCAACCAGATCGCGGCCAGCGCGCCGGAGTTGACGCTGAACACCGACGTCGCGCAACCCACCATGCTGCTTGCCGTGATTCCAGATGCGGTGATGAAAAAGATCACCGACGACGCCATCGAACAGAACATGACCACCTTGCGCAACCGCATCAATGCGCTTGGCGTGGCCGAGCCGGTGATCCAGCGCCAGGGCTCCAGCCGCATCGTCGTGCAACTGCCCGGCTTGCAGGACACCGCCGAGGCCAAGAAGCTGATCGGCGCGACCGCTACACTCGAATACCGCGCCGTGGTCGAGGGCAATGCTGTCGAGGCGCGGGATACCGGCAGCATTCCGCCGGAGGCGCGGCTGTACTTCATGCGCGAAACAGGCGCGGACGGCAAGCCGGTGCCGATCCTGTTGTCCAAGCGCACCCTGGTGACCGGCGACCAGTTGGTCAACGCCAGCGCGCAGCTCGACAGCCAGAGCGGTACGCCCGGGGTGTCGATCGAGTTGAACAAGCTCGGTGGTGACAAGATGTTCAAGTTCACCCAGGACAACGTAGGCAAGCTGATGGCCGCGGTGTACATCGAAACCATTCCCGACATGAAGATCGTGGATGGCAAGGAAGTGCGCACGTCACGCGTGTCGGAGGAAGTCATCAGCGCGGCCACCGTGCAGGGCGTTTTCGGCCGGAACTTCCAGACCACCGGCCTTAGCAACATGGCCGAGGCGCAGAACCTGGCGCTGCTGCTGCGTGCAGGCTCGCTGGCAGCGCCCATGGTGATCGTCGAGGAGCGCATCGTCGGCCCGAGCCTTGGCGCGGAGAACGTGCATCGCGGCACCCAGGCGGTGCTGTACTCGTTCCTGTTCGTGCTGGTGTTTTTCGTCTTCTACTACAAGACCTTCGGCGTGATCACCAACGTGGCGCTACTGCTCAACCTGCTGATCGTCGTGGCGATCATGTCGGTGTTGGGCGCGACCATGAGCCTGCCTGGCCTCGCCGGTATCGCGCTGACCGTCGGCATGTCGGTCGACGCCAACGTGCTGATCAACGAGCGCATCCGCGAGGAGCTGCGCATCGGCAATACGCCGCTATCCAGCATCGCCGCCGGCTACGACAAGGCTGCCGGCACGATTGCCGACGCCAACATCACCGCGATGCTTGGCGGCATCGCCATGGCTGCGTTCGGCAGCGGCCCGGTGCGCGGCTTTGGCATCACGCTGGTGATCGGCATCCTGAGCTCGATGTACACCGCGGTGTCGGTATCGCGCGGCATCGCCACCCTGGTCTATGGTCGCCAGCGCAAGCTGACCAAGATCTCGATCTGAACTGCGACCCGGAGCCGGCGTGGAACTCTTTCCTTCAAACAGCAATTTCAACTTCATGCGCGTGCGCATGGTGTCGCTCGCGATCGCCTTCCTGATCATGGTGGTGGCCTTCGCGGCCATGGGCATCAACGGCTTCAACTACGCGCTGGATTTCACCGGCGGCACGGTTGCCGAAGTGCGCTTTGCAAAGCCGATCGAACCTGAAGCGCTGCGCGTGCGCCTGCAGGCGGCCGGGTTTGAAAGCCCGGTGGTGCAGACCTTTGGTACCGGCAACGACATCGTCATCCGCCTGAAGCCGCGCAAGGGCGACGGTGATGCCGCGCGCAGCGGCGATGCCATCGTCAGGGCGGCGCAGACCCCGGATAACCCCGGCAAACTGCTGCGCAGCGAATCGGTCGGCCCGCAGATCGGCAAGGAACTGGCGATCAACGGCATGTACGCCGCAATGTTCGTGGTGTTCGGATTCCTGGTCTACATCTGGGTGCGCTTCGAGTTCAAGTTCGCCGTCGCCGCGCTGATCACCACCTTGCATGACGTGGTGCTGGTGTCGGGCTGGTTCGCGATCACCGGGCACGAATTCGACCTGACGGTGCTGGCTGGCGTGCTATCGGTGATGGGCTATTCCATCAATGACACCATCGTGGTGTTCGACCGGGTGCGCGAAAACTTCCGCACGCTGCACAAGTTGTCTCCGGTCGAGGTGCTGAACCGTTCGATCAACCAGACGCTGTCACGCACGATCATCACCTCATTCGTCGCCTTTTTGACGGTGCTGGCCTTGTACATCTACGGCGGTGCCTCGTTGCGCGGCATGGCCGAGTCGCAGATCCTCGGCATCATCATCGGCACGCTGTCGTCCATCTTCGTGGCTTGCCCGCTGCTGCAGGTGCTGGGCGCGAACAAGCAGGACCTGATGCCCCGCTTGCGCGATGATGCGGAGTTGGCGCGCCGGCCCTGACCGGCTGCTGCGGCCAGTAATGCAAAAAGGCCGCTTTCGCGGCCTTTTTTTCAACTCCTTCCGTCCCCGCTCAAACGTTGAAGGCGTTCGCGTAGCCCGACTGCACGATGGACTTCTGCAGCGCATCGGTGATCTTCAGGTTGCCGGCAACAATCTGGCCGCCATTGAGCAGTTGCTCGCCGCGGCCGCGGAAATCGCAGACGCGGCCACCGGCCTCGCGCACCAGCAGCATGCCCGCAGCAATGTCCCAGGCCTTGATGCCGGCCTCGAAATAGGCGTCGGCGCGCCCGGCCGCCACATAGGCCAGGTCCAGCGCGGCTGAACCGGTACGGCGGATGTCTTCGGCATCGCCGAGCAGCATGCGCACCGTGTCCAGTTGCGCCCCCAGGCGCGAGCGTTCGCGCGGCGGGAAGCCGGTGATCAGCATTGCGCCGACCAGGTCACGGCGCTCGGCAACGCGGATCTTCTTGTCGTTCAAGGTGGCGCCGGCGCCTCGGCTGGCGGTGAACAGTTCGTTGCGCAATGGATCGAAGATCACGCCGTCAGTGGGCTCGCCGTTGTCCACCAGCGCAATCGACACGCAGAAGTGCAGCAGGCCGCGCAGGAAATTGGACGTGCCATCCAGTGGGTCGATGACGAAGGTCAGCTTGCCCTTGCCCATCGCGCCGGATTCCTCGGCGAGGATGGCGTAGTCAGGATAGGCGCGGCGCAGTTCGCGGATGATCTCGGTTTCCGCGAGCGAATCGACTTCGCTGGCATAGTCCTGGCGGCCTTTTTCGAACACGTTCAAGCTGTCGAGCTTGCTCATGTGCCGCAGCAGGATGGTCCCGGCCTGGCGCGCTGCCTTGACCATGATGTTGATCACGGGTTTTTGCATTGGCTGATTCGTCCGCGCTTG
>JAYSXN010000223.1:0-1612 GCA_043717405.1 Gammaproteobacteria bacterium | reverse complement strand
TACCTGCGCCTGTTCCAGAATGCCGGTGGCGAAGCCAGCGCACCGCCGTTTCCACTGCAGGCCTTGCGCATCGATGCGCATTTTTCCCCGGAGTCGTTGCCCGGATGGCGCGCAGGCTCCGTGCTTGTGCAGGACGCCGCCGCGCAGCTGGCCGTTGATGCCTTGCAGTTGCAGCCGGGCGAGCACGTGCTCGACGCTTGCGCAGCGCCGGGCGGCAAATGTGCGCAGATCGCCGCGCAGCTGGGCGAGGCCGGGACACTGCTGGCCATCGATGTCGATGAGCGACGGCTGCGAAAAGTTCGCGCCACGTTGCGGCGGCTGCAACTGGACAGCACGAATATCGAGTTGCTTGCCGCCGATGCGATGCGCCCGGACCATTGGGCCCAAGGCCGAACCTTCGATGCAATCCTCCTCGATGCGCCCTGTTCGGCCACCGGTATCATTCGCAGGCAGCCGGACATCAAGTGGCATCGGCGCGAGGAAGACATTCCCGCACTGGTCGCGCAGCAGGCGCAGATGCTCGATGCACTCTGGCCCCTGCTCAAGACCGGCGGCCGCTTGCTCTACGCGACCTGCTCGGTGTTGCACGCTGAGAACGCTGCGGTCGTCCGCGCGTTTATGGAACGCAACGATGGCGCACGCGCGCAGCGGCTGGATGCGCGCTTCGGCCGGGCCAGCGGCGACGGCTACCAGCGCCTGCCAGGCGAAGATGGCATGGACGGATTCTTCTACGCCTTGCTGTGCAAGCAGCAATGAACGCTGTCGCGCCCGGCCTATCGCGCATGGATTCTGCTCAGCGCCGCGAACTGTTCTGGTTCTTCCTGCTCGCCCTGGTGGTGCTCGGTGCCGGTTATGGCTTGCGTGATCCGTGGCCTGCCGACGAGCCGCGCTTCGTGCTCGTCGCGCGACAGATGTTCGACAGCGGCCAGTGGCTGTTCCCGCATCGCGGCCACGAGCTGTATCCCGACAAGCCGCCGCTGTACTTCTGGTTGCTCGCCGCAAGTCGCGCGTTGATCGGCAGCTGGCGCTGGAGTTTCCTGCTGCCCTCCTTGCTGTCCGGCATGGCGTGCCTGTGGCTGGTGCAGGACCTGGGCCGGCGCCTGTGGAATCATCGCGCCGGTTTATGCGCGGC
This sequence comes from Gammaproteobacteria bacterium, assembly GCA_043717405.1. Classification (GTDB taxonomy): domain Bacteria; phylum Pseudomonadota; class Gammaproteobacteria; order Xanthomonadales; family Xanthomonadaceae; genus Arenimonas. The sequence continues at coordinate 480 of JAYSXN010000223.1, read as the reverse complement.
GATTGCGATGTTGTCGGCGTTCCAGTTCGTCTATCAATTCAAGCGCGCGCAGATCGATCCAACGCTCGTGCTGGCCACGACGCTGTCCCTGTACGGGCTGTGTCGTCACCTGCTGCTGGGTCCATCGTGGCGCTGGTTCTGGCTTGGATGCTTCGCGGCGGGGATGGGTGTCATCCTCAAGGGCGTGGGCTTCTTGCCGCTGTTGGTGTTGCTGCCCTACGCGCTGATGGCACGCAGGCACTGGACCGGCCTGGCGCCGCTGGGCCGCGGCAACGCGCTGCGCTGGAGCCTGGGCGCGCTGGCGTTTTTCGCGGCAATCTCGCTGTGGCTTGCGCCGATGCTGTATTTCGCGCTGACCAGTGGCGATCCGGAGCACCGCGCATATCTGGACAACCTGCTGTTCAAGCAGACCGCAACGCGTTACGCCGATGCCTGGCACCACCGCAAGCCGGCCTGGTATTTCGTCGAAGTCGTTGCCGT
>JAYSXN010000222.1:0-1618 GCA_043717405.1 Gammaproteobacteria bacterium | reverse complement strand
ACATGGTGCTGGCCAGCATGGACGCCAAGTACATCCCGTTCGCGGCTTTATGCAAGCGCGTGGAAGCTACCGGCAAGGACATCCCCGTGCTCGCGACCGCGCGCGTCCTTGATGAAGCGACAGTGTTGGCCGGCATCGTCGCCGGCGCCCGCGACGTGGCGCTGCGCTCGCGAGCCGAGCACGTGCAGTTCGTCGTGCGCAACGAGTTCGAATCACTGATGAGCCGGCGCGGCCTGCGCCACCTGGAAGCGGCGCTGCGCGAAACCGAGCGCCGTTGTGATGCTTTGATCGCCTCCTCGCGCGATCCGATCGCCTATGTGCACGAAGGCATGCACATCCGTGCCAACGAAGCCTACCTTGAAATGTTCGGCTTCGAGGAATTCGAGGACATCGAAGGCCTGTCGGTGCTCGACCTGATATCGCCAGATGACGCCGGCAATTTCAAGTTGTTGCTCAAGCGCATCGACAAGGGCGAGTCACCGCCGCGCCAGCTGGCTATCCGCGCACAGCGTGCCGACGGCAGCGCTTTCGACGCTGCCATGGAATTCACATCCGCGACCTATGAAGGCGAGCCCTGCCTGCAGATCGTATTCCGCCAGCAGACGGTGGACGCGGAGATGGCGCGGGAGCTCGACACCCTGCGCCAGCGCGACCCGGTCACCGAGCTGTTCAACCGTCAGTATTTCATGACCGAACTCGAAGCGGTGGTGGCCTCGGCGGCAGATGGAAAAGGCAGGCAATCGCTCTTGCTGATCGAGCCGGACAACTACGAGAACCGCCTGGGCGAAATCGGGCTCGCACACGCCGACGAGTTGCTCAAGCTGATTGCCGCACGGCTGCGTACCGTGATCCTGGGGGATGTCGTCGGTGCGCGCTTCAGTGACCATGCCTTCGCGGTCCTGTGCCGCGGCTACGACCATTCGCGCACGCAGGCATTGGCTGAGCAGATTCGCGGGGTCTTCGAAGGCCATATCCTGGAGATTGGCCAACAGTCCATCGCGCTCACGGTGAGCATCGGCGGCGTGCAGATCGGCGAAAAGATCGCCAGCGTCCCGCAGATACTCGGCAAGGCCAACCAGTGCCTGCAGTCGGCTGAAGGCGTGGGTGGAAACCGCATTGAAATCTTCGACCCGGCTGCGCGCGATCGCGCCGAGGAAGACCGCATCGCCGCCTGGGTGCAGCGCATCCAGGAAGCACTGCGCGAAGACCAGTTCGTGCTCAACTTCCAGCCGATGATCAGCTTGACCGGCGATCCGAACGAAAACTATGAAGTGCTGTTGCGCATGAAGGCGCCCACCGGCGAGATCGTTTCGCCGGACCAGTTCATGCCGATCGCCGAGGAACATGGCTTGCTGGTCGAACTCGATCGCTGGGTGATTGGCCGCACCATCAGCCTGCTTTCCGAGCGGCGCAAGGCCGGCAAGGAAACCACGCTATACGTGAAAGTCGCGCCGTCTTCCCTGGTCGAGGGCGACCTGCACAACTTCATTGGCTCGCAACTCAAGGCACACGCAGTGAGTGGCGCGCAGCTGGTGTTGCAGTTGCCCGAGTCGAAGATCTACACCCACCTGCGGCCGCTGCAGGCCTTCCAGAAAATCGTTGCGACCTTCGGTTGCCG
>JAYSXN010000221.1:0-4980 GCA_043717405.1 Gammaproteobacteria bacterium | reverse complement strand
AGCCCTTGCCCACGGTTCGCTTCGCGTTGATCAGCGAATTGAAGTTGGCCGTGCCGCCTACTGCTGTGAGTTGCTGGTTGCTCACGGTGTAATGGAAGAGGCTGAAGTCCAGGCGCGCCCGTTTATTCCATAAATCGGCCTTGACCCCGATCTCGTGCGAAAGCACGGTTTCAGAGTCGGCGGTCGAGACGCTTTGATCGAATGGAATCGAGCGCGGCGGAAACAGCAAGCGACCCTGGATGCTAGGTGCCCGGAAGCCATTCGCTGTGCGCGTATAGAAGTTGACCTTATCGCTGGCCGACCAGATCGCACTGATATCCCAACTGACGTCGGTGACGTCGGTGTGCCTGGTCACGGTTCCCAGGTCCGGGCGGGAAAACGGTGGAGCCTGGATGCGCTCGGCGACAAAATCCTTCTTGTCCTCGGTGTACCGCAGACCGCCGCGCAGCTTCAGCGTGGAGCTCAGGTCGTAATCGCCGGACAAATAGATCGCCCAGGCCTTCGTGCCTTGCTGCTGCGTGGCATAGCCGTTCTGCGCGCCGGCGCCGAACAAAGTGTCGTAGTTGAAGCTGTCAATGGTGAAATCTTCATTGAAGTAGTACAGTCCGCCCTGCCAATCAAACCGACCCCATTCGTTGGACTGCAGCCGGAGTTCCTGCGTGAACTGGCTGTGCGACGGCATGCCATCGGCGGACTCCGCGGCAAACGGGATAAATCCCGGTCCAGAGCTCGGCAGGAAAGCCGCGCCATAGCCGCCGTCGATGTCGCCTCGGCTCAACGTGTCAACGCTTTCGTAGCCGGTGATGGAGTTCAGCGTGACGCCACCGAGGTTCCAGCTGAGGCGCGCGTTGCCGCCAAACTGGTCCAGGTGCTGGAAATTCTGCCCGTCGATGGCCACTTCATCGCGGCGAAAACCCTCGACGAAATCATTGCTTCCAGGCTGGATGATGTTGGCTCGAAACAGCCGCGCCGTGCCGTTCAGATGGCGCTTGTGGAGGTTGAAAAGTGCCTTGAAGTCATCATCGGGCTGGTACAGGAACTGCAGTCTTGCCGCGTATTCCCGATAGCCCTCCAGTGCGTTGTCCTCACCGGTGAAGGTGTTGTCCACCCAGTCCGCGCGACGCTGGAAGATGCCGCTGAAACGTGCTGATACCGTGTCCGAAAGCGGCCCGGTCACCGCGCCTTCGAGATTTGCGGTTCCGTATGTCCCGTAGGACATGCGCCCATAACCGCCGAATTCTCGCTGCGGGCGTGCGGACTCGAACTTGATCACGCCCGCGGGCGAATTGCGTCCGAACAAAGTGCCCTGCGGACCACGCAGCAATTCGATCTGGTCGAGGTCGAATACGGGAAAGCCTTTCAGGATCGCGTTCTCCTGGACGACGTCGTCATAAACCAGGGATACCGGCTGCGACGCGTTCAGGTCGAAGTCGGTATTGCCCAGACCGCGTATGTAGAAGCGCGGGAAAGCCCTGCCAAACGACGATTCGATCTGCAAACTTGGCAGGCGTCCTGAAAGAAACTTCACGTCCTCGCCGCCGGAGCGGATCACGTCGAGTTTCTCGCCGCTGACCACGGTGATCGACACCGGCACCTTCTGGATGTCTTCCACGCGACGCTCGGCGGTGACGCTGACTGTGCCGAGCACGGCAGGCTGCGCTGCGCTGTGTGGTTTGGGCGGAGGATCGGCAGCAGCGCCGTTATCCTGAGCGAAGGCCATCGCGGTAGGCAACGCCAGCGAGACGGCGAGGGCGAGTCGGCAACGGGCGTGCACTGGACCGGACATGATGAACCCCTGGGAAGTAGGCGCTCGACACCTCCCCGATGCCTGCGCCCGCTCAGTCTATCCGTCGCGACGCCTCCAGCGACACCCTGGTTGACCGGAACTGAGCGCGCGGGGTATTGGTGTGGCGTCGGCGGGCCTGCCCGTGTCATAGCCGGATTGATTGCCACCCATGCCAGGTTATGCACTCGACACCAGCACGGTTACCGTCGGCGGGCTCGACTTCCTGCTCTGTGCGCTACTCGACAAACAGCAATTTTCAGATCCACTCGGCGACGCGGAGCGCGCGGGCATCTCATCTGCCACCTGGCCCCTGTTCGGCGTTCTCTGGCCGGCCGGCCTGGTGATGGCGGAAGCGGTCAGCACGCTGACAATCGACGGATTGCGCATCCTCGAGGTCGGTTGCGGGCTGGGACTGTGCAGCCTGGTTCTTAAGCGGCGCGGCGCCAACGTCACCGCCTGCGACCACCATCCGCTTGCCGGCGAGTTCCTGGCGCGCAACGCTGCCCTGAATAACCTGGATCACATCCCCTTCCATGGCGCGCAATGGCAGGGCCCGAATCCGGATCTGGGTTGCTTCGACATGCTGGTGGCCAGCGACGTGCTCTACGAACGGGATCACGTCGCGCTGCTCGACGGCTTCTTTCGCGACCACGCCGAAGCACGAGCACAGATTCTAGTCACCGACCCGGGCCGCGGCCATGCCAATGCCTTGACGCGGGCGCTGGTAGCGCAAGGGTATCGAGTCGCGGAGCAGCGTCTGCCGTTCACGCCCGGCGAGCCGCCACCGTGGCGCGGCCGGCTGCTGCACTATCGGCGCTGACCTGAAGTAACATTCCAGCGCGGCATTCGCGAACGCGGACCCACCGGATTCAACAGGAGAGCAGCATGGCCAAGGGCATGGAACAGAAAAAAGAATCGAAGAAGAAGCCGGCGAAGACAATGAAGGAAAAAAAGGCCGACAAGAACGCCAAGAAGGGTTCCAAGTAAGGCACCAGGCTGACGGCGGGCTCCTGCCCGCCGCAGCCGCCGCTTGGCGGCCCGGCAATTGCGCGGCCCTTGCATTAGACTGGACGCTTATCGCCGGGAATAACAATGGCAAAGCCAAATTACCAGTTCGAAAAACGCCAGCGCGACCTGGCCAAGAAGAAAAAGCAGGACGAAAAACGCTCGCGCAAGCAGGTCAAGGACGAAACCGGCGTTGAAGGCGAGCCCTCAGCGCCTGGTGCCGATGCTCCCGCCGACGCCGGCCCGGCGCCCGAAGCAGGCTGAGCCAGCGTCGCCTCGGCGACGATAGCGCCAATGATCACGGCCGATTCGCCACGGGTTGCCATCATTGGTGGCGGCCCCGCCGGCCTGATGGCGGCGGAAACGATTGCCGCTGCCGGCGTTCGCGTCGACCTGTACGAGGCAATGGGCTCGGTAGGCCGCAAGTTCCTCATCGCCGGCAAGGGCGGACTCAACCTTACCCACTCCGAACCTCGCCCTGTTTTCCAGCATCGCTACGGCGAACGTGAGCAACACGTAGCTGCGTGGCTGGACCTTCTCGATGCCGATGCAATCCGACAATGGGCCGCGGGGCTGGCCATTGAAACGTTTGTCGGCAGTTCCGGCCGGGTATTCCCAACCGACCTGAAGGCAGCCCCGTTGCTGCGCAAGTGGATCAGGAGGCTGCGCGAATCTGGAGTGCGCATCCACCTGCGGCACCGCTGCGTAGGGGTCGGGGAAGATTCAAGCGTGCTGCTACAGACCACCGATGGGCAGGTGCGCGCGAACGCCGACGCCGTGCTGTTTGCGATGGGCGGTGCCAGTTGGCCGCAACTGGGATCCGACGGCCTATGGGCGCAGTGGCCGAGCTTCAGCCAGTTTGCCATCGCGCCGCTCAAGCCAGCCAATTGCGGCTTCGATGTTGCCTGGAGTGAACATTTTCGCGCTCGCTTTGCCGGCCAGCCAGTCAAGCCGGCATGGCTGACATTGCGCGATGGATCCGGGCGGGAAGACCGGGTGCAAGGCGAGTTCGTCATCACCGACACGGGCATTGAGGGCAGCCTGGTGTATGCCTTGTCCGCGCGCTTGCGCGATGCGATCGACCGCGACGGCCCTGTTCGCATCGAACTCGACCTGGCTCCGGGGCGCGACCTTTCGCGGCTGACAGACGCGCTGTCCAAGCCGCGCAATGGCCGCTCACTTAGCGAATTCCTGCGGCGGAACGCGAACATCACCGGCGTACAAACCGGGCTTGTGCATGAATTGATCAATCGCGCCGACGCCGATGATCCGGCTTTGCTCGCGGGCCTGCTCAAGGCGGCGCCCATGACTTTATTGCGCGCGCGACCAGTGGCCGAAGCGATCAGTACCGCCGGAGGCGTCGTGCTTGAGTGCCTGGATGAGAAGCTGATGGCCCGCGCGCGCGCCGGGATATTTTTTGCCGGAGAAATGCTCGATTGGGAAGCGCCAACCGGTGGTTACCTGCTGACCGCGTGCCTGGCCAGCGGCAAAGTCGCAGGCCATGGCGTGCTTGAGTGGCTGGCGGCTCGCGCTGCTGAACGCGGGGGCTGAACGCGCGGCCCCTATCGCTTACCGCTTATTTATGCTGAAATCATTGAGCCACGCCCCCTCGCGTTGTCATGCTGCCCGCTCCCCCAGCGTGCTGGCGCCAATCAACGAAGCGCAACGAGGACGGACTCATGGCTGCAACCGACATGGAGCGGCGAAAGGCACAGAAAGAACTGTCCCTGGTGCTCAAGCGCGAGCTCAACGAAGCGCAGCTCAGTACGCTGCAGGCGCTCGAACATTTTGGATGGGAACTGAAATTCGTCCGGCGCAAGCCCTTCCAGCAGCCGACAGCCGTGGTGTTTGACGGCGACCGCAAGAGTTTTGCCGTGCTCGAAGTGGATGGCGCGCTGAACGAGAATCCCGGCTTCGACATTCGTCTCTGAGTCCGACGCCTATTCGCGCACTCGAAAGCTGCGTCCCTTGATCTTGCCGCTGCGCAAGGCCTGCAAGGCCTTGCTGGCATGCGTTCGGCGGACCGCTACATAGGTGCGTGTCGCAAACGTGTCGATCTTGCCCAGCACATCCACCGGCAAGCCCGCGGTGCCGGTAAGTGCGCCAACGATGTCACCCGGCCGCAACTTGTCCTGCCGCCCGCCGTCGATGATCAGCGTGACCATGGTGGGTTGCAGCGCCGTACTTGA
>JAYSXN010000023.1:0-2517 GCA_043717405.1 Gammaproteobacteria bacterium | reverse complement strand
ACGACGGCTTGCTGCTGTTCAAATATTGGCTGTCGGTCGACCAGGCCGAGCAGGAAGACCGGTTCGCCGAGCGCGCGACAGATCCGCTCAAGCGCTGGAAGCTGTCGGCTATCGATCTGAAGGCACGAGAGCATTACGCCGATTACGGCAAGGCCCGCGACGAGATGATGGCTGCCACGCACACGCGGCAGGCGCCGTGGACCATCGTCGATTTCAATAGCCAGAAACGCGGGCGCCTGAACCTGATTCGCGATTTGCTGGATCGGCTTCCGGACCAGCGCGTGGACGATGCCGCTTTCGAATTTCCGCCACTAAAAGGCAAACTCGCGGTGGAGCGCTACGGCGGGCCGGTGAAACCGATCGCTGGAAAATTCATCTGATTCACCGCAGGGCGCGAACCAGCTATTTTGCGTCGATGATCCGTTTCATCTCGCCAATATCCACCGGCCCGAGAAAGCGCCTGGCGACTTTTCCATCCGGGCGGATCAGGTAGGTCATCGGCAGCCCGGCTGGGGTTTCGAAATCTGCCGGTGGCTTGTAGACGTCGAGGATGGCGATCGGATACGACAGCCGGTGCTGCTTGAGGAAGGCCTGCATCTGCGCCGGTTCGATTTCTTCGTAGGCCAGGCCGATGACGTCGACATCGCTGCGCGACTTGTCGAAGGCATCGAGGTCGGGGATTTCGGCCAGGCACGGGCCGCACCAGGTGGCCCAGAAGTTGACCACCACCCAATGCCCGCGATGTTCCGACAGCTGGAACGTTTCGCCGAGCATTGTCCTGACCGACAGTTGGGGAATAGCCGGCTTGGGCGGCGAGGATGCGGCTGCCTGGCTTGCCGTGCCGGCTGTAGCGCCTGGCGCAACCACGGGAGCGGCCGAAGGTGGCGCGGGTGCGGGCGCTTTAGCACAGCCGGCGACCACGGCCGCGCCGACCATCACTAGATGATGCCACTTCATTGCGCCAGCTCCTTGGCCAGGTCCGAGTGGATGAAGCTTGCGACACTGCATGACAAGGGCGCGCGAAGCTGTGAACGCAGGTGTTCGAGGGCTGCGCGCGAGGCGCGGCCGATGGCATCGTTCATTGCCGGCAAGCTCAGCTCGCCAGTGGCGATGCGCAGGCTCATGCCTTCATACAACTCGCCGAGCGTCACTGTTTCGAGATCCCGCGTCAGCAGCCAGGCGCCGGTTTCGGCGCGCTGGATGATATTGAGCTCGCACAACGCCGAAACCATCTTCTGCAGCAATTCATCGGTCAAAGCGGGCTCGAGTTGCTTGACTTGCGCCAGGTGCAGGCCCAGCCCGTGGCTGCGCGCCTCGTCGAATCGGCCCAGCAGGCGCATCACGCCGTACAACTCGGCACCAGGGCTCAGCCGAAGCGCGCGTGGCTGATACCGGAACGAGGCCAGCGAGGCCGCGAGCGAGGCGCCCAGCAGCACGACTAGCCAGCCCAGGTAAACCCAGAACAGGAATATGGGGATGACCGCGAGCGCTCCGTACAACTGCTGGAACGAGGCATTGCGCAGATATATCGCCAGGCCCCACTTCAACAACTCGAACAACACCGTTGCCAGCAAGCCACCGACGAAAGCAAAGCGGAATGGAACCGTGCGATGCGGGATGAGCCAGTAGGCGGTGGTGAACGCCGTGAGCTCGACGGCGTGCGGCAGGTACTGGAGCATGCGATCGGTAACGCCCTGCTGCTCGAAACCGGCCAGCGAGGGGATGGCGAACAGCGCCGAAGTCGCCGCGAGCGCGGCAACGACGAGCAATGACCCAAGCGTCAGCAGCGTCCAGTACATCAGGAAGCGGGTGACCTTTGGGGCGGCAGAGGGCACGCGCCAGATGCGATTGAAGGCCTGCTCGATGCTCCACATCGTTACCAGCACCGATACCAGCAAGGCACCGATCCCGCCGCCGGTAAGCTGCCGCGCGCTTTGGGAAAATCCGCGCAGGTACTGTTCTACCGCTCGCGCGGACTCGGGCACGAAGTTCGAGAATATGAATTCGGTAACGCGACCACTCCAGGTATCGAACACCGGAAAGGCCGAAAGCACGGCAAACACCACCGTGGTGAACGGCACCAGCGCGAACATCGTCGTATAGGCGAGCGCGCCAGCTGATTCGAAGCAACGGTCATCGAAGAAGCGCTTGACCAGGAAGCGCACGAACAGCGTTATCCGCTCCCGGTCGATGTGGGCGAACCATTGCCGCAGGCCGGCGCTCGAGAAAGTGAAGTTGGGCATCGGCGCCAAGGGTAACGCATGAACGCCGGGATGCCGAAGCTGCGCGGCATCGGCTACGCTGTGCGTTCAAGGAGAACTCATGCTCGAGATCCTCGTTCTTTACTATAGCCGCACCGGGTCGGTGGCGAAGCTGGCGCGACAGATCGCACGCGGCGTCGAGGAAGCCGGCTGCGTGGCGCGCCTGCGTACCGTGCCCGCGCTAACCACGGTCACCCAGGCTGCCTCGGCATCCGTGCCTGAGGAAGGCGCGCCGTTCGTGGAGTCGACGGACCTG
>JAYSXN010000220.1:0-1628 GCA_043717405.1 Gammaproteobacteria bacterium | reverse complement strand
CACAGTCCTGGCTGACCCAGAGCGACCGTCTGCTCGAATTCCCGCTCGGCATGTTCGGCGTTGCTTTGGGCACCGTCATCCTGCCGACCTTGTCGCGGCATTTCGTGCAGACGGATGACCGCGCGTTCTCGCGCGCGCTGGACTGGGGACTGCGCACGACGCTGCTGATATCGGTGCCTGCGATGCTCGCGCTGGTACTGCTGGCGCATCCGCTGCTGGCAACCATGTTCCAGCACGGCCGCTTCACCGCGCACGACACCCACATGGCGGCCTTGTCGCTGTCGGCGCTGAGCTTCGGCCTGCCGGCATTCGCTCTGGTGAAAGTACTGGCGCCGGCATTCTTCGCAAGGCAGGACACCCGCACGCCAGTGCGTGCCGGCGTGGCTTCACTGCTGGCCAATATGGTGCTGAACGCGCTGTTCCTGGCGCTGCTGTTCTGGCTATGGCACGTGCCGGCGGACCTGGACCAGGGCTGGGTCAACGGACTGTCAAGGGTGCCTGGTCTGCACGTCGCGCTGGCGCTGGCCAGCGCGCTTGCCAGCTACCTGAACCTGTCGATGCTCTGGCATGCGCTGCGCAAGCGCGGCATCTACCAGCGGGAGCCGGGTTGGTTGCGTTTCCTGCTGCGTCTTGGCGTCGCCTGCGCAGTCATGGTCGCGATCCTCGCCACAGGGCTGTGGCTATGGCCGGAGTGGAGCGTCGGTACGTGGACCCGGATCTGGCGCTTGCTCGTGCTGGTTGCCGGCGGCGGCCTGGCCTACGTCGCGGCACTGTTTGCAATGGGTTTTCGCATCAATGACTTGCGCGGCGGCTAGCGTGCCCAACGTTATACTTGCGCCATGAGCAAGCTGTTCCGTGATGTCGAGGGCAACGCCGTTTGCCCGCAGGGCAGCGTGGTGTGCATCGGAGCTTTCGACGGCCTGCATCGCGGGCATCAGGCGCTGGTCGGCCATGCGCGCGCGCGCGCGCGCAGCCTCGGCTTGCCGGCGGTGGCGCTGAGTTTCGAGCCGCTGCCGCGCGAGTTCTTCGCCACCGGCAACCTGCCCGCGCGCTTGTTGTTGCCGCGGGCGAAGTTCGAGGGCCTGCGTGAGCTCGGCATGGATGTGATCGGACTGTTGCGCTTCAATTCACGCCTGGCCTGCATGTCGGCACAGCAGTTCATCGAACGCATCCTTGCCGACCGCCTGGCCGCGAAGGAAGTATGGGTGGGACCCGGCTTCCAGTTCGGCAAGTCGCGCAGCGGCGACATTGGGCTGCTGGAATCCGAGGGCTTGAAGCTTGGCTTTCGCGCCGAGCACATCGAGCCGGTGCACTTCGGCGGCGAGCGCGTTTCCAGCTCGAGGATTCGTGAGCACCTGGCCGCCGGCGAGCTCGAGCAAGCTGCAGCCGGTCTGGGCCGGCGCTACAGCATCGACGGCAAGGTCGTTCGCGGGCGCGGCCTCGGCCGTGGCCTTGGTTATCCCACGGCCAACATCAGGCTGCTCGGCAAGCAGGCGGCGCTCGAAGGAATTTTCGCCGCGTGGGTGCACGGGATAGGCGCATTGCCGATGGCCGCGGTCTGCAGCCTTGGCACGCGCCCCACCGTGGGTGGCGTCGAGCCTTTGCTCGAAGCGCATGTGTTCGACTTC
>JAYSXN010000219.1:0-1633 GCA_043717405.1 Gammaproteobacteria bacterium | reverse complement strand
CGGTGACCAGGTAGGCAGCGATGAGCGTGTCGAACAACAGGTTGACCTGCGCCACGGAGGAGCCGAACAGCGTCGGCACCATCAGGCGCATGACCTTGCGCACTTCCGGGGCGCCCCAGCCCCAGCGCGGCCAGGACAATAGGCCCAGTCGCGCCAGCGCCGGCAGTTGCACGGCCAGCTGCAGCACGCCCGAGATAAGGATTGCCCAGGCCATCGAGGTCACCGGCACGCGGAAGTACGGCGCCCACCACAGTGCCGCGGCGATCATGCACACGTTCATGATTACCGGCGTGATCGCCGGGATGGCGAAACGATGGAAAGTGTTGAGTACCCCGCCGGCCATGGCGGTGAGCGATATGAACAGCAGGAAAGGAAAGGTGATCCGGAGCAGGTCGCTGGTCAGCTGCAGCTTGGCCGGCCCGTGTTCGGTGCCGGGAGCGAACAGGCTGGCAATCTGCGGTGAAAAGATCACGCCCAGCGCGGAAATGACCAGCAGCACGGCGCCAAGGGTGCCTGAGACCCGGGCGATCATCAGGCGCAAGTCCTCGGGACTACCATGCTCCTTCACCTCGGTCAGCGCCGGCACGAAGGCGGTCGAAAAAGAGCCCTCGGCGAACAGCCTGCGCATGAAGTTCGGGATGCGGAAGGCGACCCAGAAGGCGTCGGTGGCCGCGTCCACGCCGAAAACCCGGGCAAAGACCATCTCCCGGACCAGGCCCAGGATGCGCGAGACGAAGGTGCCGCCGGTGAAGCTCAGCGTCGAGCGCAGCAGGCTTGGGCGGGTCATGCCCGGTCCCGCCGCGACGCCTTGAAACGCCGGGCCGTTTGACTCGGGCGGGCCAATCCCGCATACTTTTGAGTCATTCGCGTCGCCTTACAAATTTCCTGGAGTTTCACGTGGCCAACATCAAGTCCGCAAAGAAGCGCGCCAAGCAGACCGTCGTCCGCAACGCCCGCAATACCAGCCACCGCTCCATGCTGCGCACCGCCGTCAAGCGCGTGCTCAAGGCTCTCGAAGCCAATGACGCTGCTGCTGCCGAAGCTGCCTACAAGACCGCCGTGCCGATCCTTGACCGCTATTCCTCGCGCGGCCTGATCCACAAGAACAAAGCGGCGCGGCACAAGAGCCGCATCAACGCCCGCATCAAGGCGCTCAAGCTCGCCGCCTGATCCAGGCTGGCGACGCGTTGCGAAAAAGCCGGCCTTGGCCGGCTTTTTCTTGGGCGCTGCAGACGCTTCACGCATCGCGCTGCATCGCCGCGCGCGCGGCCAGGTCTTCGGCAGCTTCCGCGGCGTCGCGCTTCTGGTCATCGAAGAATTGCTGGATGCGCAACATGATCGGCCAGGTACCTTCGCGGCTCAGCGCGGAGGTGACGAACCACGGTTCCTGCCAGTCCAGCGCCTTGACGATCTCCTCGGCTTTCATCTGCTGCTCCTCCTCCGACAGCAGGTCGCCCTTGTTCAGCACCAGCCAGCGCGGCTTCGCGAGCATGCCCGGGTCGTATTGGCGCAACTCGCTTTCGATCGCGCGCACCTGGTAAACCGGGTCGATCGCTTCGTCGAACGGCGCCATGTCGACCAGATGCAGCAGCACCCGCGTGCGCTGCACATGGCGCAGGAACAGGCTGCCGAG
>JAYSXN010000218.1:0-5008 GCA_043717405.1 Gammaproteobacteria bacterium | reverse complement strand
CGCTGCCAGGTGCAGGCGGCGTTCGCCCCGGACCTGGGTTTCGGAGTCGTAGCCGGCCGATGTTACCTGTGGCCGCAGCGCATCGACGAAGCGACCGTCTGGCCTTCGCCACACATCCTCGGCGACAGCACGCCCGTCGATGCATTCGATAAAAAGCTGCAACAGCTGGCGCACCGTGTAGATGTTGCCGAAACGTGCAGGAAAGACACCGTAGCTGAGCGCCCGGCGCTGGTCGGCGTCGAGGTGCAGGCCGGGCTCGGTCAGGAAGGGTTCGAAGCCTGCCGCCGCCAGATGCCTGCTGATATGCTGCGCAAAGCAGCTGCCTGCGGTCGCCACGCGTTCATCCAGCGCAATGCCCAAACGCGGCGACACCACCGGATCGACGCGGAAAGACTCGGTAGCACTCACGGCATCACGCCAGAACTGGTGTCCAGGCAGACCCTGGTAGGGGTGGGCGCTCATCGGAGTGTTTCCACGAAGGCCAGGGCTTTGTCGATTACCCCGCGGAAGCTGGGCCACGTAGCTTCGATGTCATCACATCGGCGATACACGGCAAAGCAGCCAGCAATGTATTGAGCCAGTTCCATCTGCGCACACCGTTGCTCCTCCTTGAACCAATGGGAGCCGCTCACGCCCAGCCGTGCAGCGATTTCGGGGTAGACCGGGAATATTGGTCCGTTGGCCAGGTTGTCGACGGGCATGTGTGCGGACTCCGCGGCAGGCAATCCCGCCCGCGCCAGCACCACCCGGGCCACATCCATGAGGCATTCGATCCTCGGCCGGTTCGGCGTGTGCATGAAGCAGCCACGCCGCGTCCAGCCCATGAAGGCCTGGGCGATGTCGAAGCCACCGTTGCGAAAGGTGGCCAGAAGGGGATCGCGATCGCTGGTCCAGCGTTCGAAATAACCCAGCGCAAGATAGGAGGCTTCACTGAAAACACCAGCAGTTCGATGCTCATCCATGCCAGCACGAAACGCCGCATAGGCCAGCGCGGAGTGGTACAGGCCCAGCGGGCCAGTGGACAGCTCGCCTTCCTGGGCGAGGATGCACGCGTCGGGATGGAAGGCCGCGAAGTGAAGATTGGGCAGGCGCCATACATTGTCGCGATTGCCAAGTTCGAGCTCGAACAGGTTTTCGATGGCAGGTGCGACCAAGATTCGATCGTAGCGGTCGAGGCTGTCGAGGATGGCTTGGCGATTGTCGCCGATGGTGAGCGTGTCGTGGTACTCGACCTCGATGTCGTTGGAGAGCAGCGAAAGACAGTTGGCAAGACCCGGTGCCTGGCAATTGAAAAGCAGCAGCCATTGGCGTGGACCACGGTCGGCAACAGGTTTCGGCGCAGACGGCAACGCTGAGGAATCCGTCGCAGCACCCTCGAGGTGTGCAACGAAGGCCGGCAGCAGATCGAGGTCGATCCGGTAGTTGGCGTTGAATTCATAGAGCGGGTCGGCGTCGACCACGTCGCCGACGAGGAAGGACAGGCGTTGCCCGAGGTGACCGGAAACAGCGGCGTACCATTCGTTGTCATCGAGGAATGTGTTGTCCATGATGCCGATTCCGGTACCGGGTCCGGCGAACAGGCTGTTTATCAGCGCTGCGCCGTTTGGACCGACGATGATCGCTGCCTCGCGCACCAGGCGCAGTTGGTCTTCGTAGGCGTGCGCCCCGAAATCGACCATCTCGAATCCGTTGGCGGCAAACCATGCATCCACCTCGGTCTTGTTGACCATGCCGCGATGCTGGGAGGCGCCACGCTGCAGGTACAGTCGCCTGGTTCCCCTGCCCTCGTGCAAGCGCTGCAGCGCCGGTCCCATGCGCGCTATCCGGGCAACGAACGCGTCGGCATCCATCACCATGGTGCGCGGTGGGTAGGCCACCCCCGCCAGCGGCCATAACGGTATGTAGGCAAACATCGCGCAGGTCCACAGGCGCTTGACCCTGACTGCTTCACCGGGCGCCAGTACCCGAACGCGATGGCGGTCACCAATCAGGAAGCGCAGCGCAACCATCGCCTGTTCCGGCATCTGTGCGTCGACGAGGATGGGAACCTCGGCGAATCCCGGCAAGTCCATGCAGGCCATCAGGCGGGGAAGAAATTCCACGTGCCAATGCCAGTAGTTGAAACAGTTGACCCCAACCAGCGTGAATGCCTCCTCCATCGGTGGCCCGTCGAACGCGCCGCCTTCGATGGCGAACACCGCGTGTCCGTCGCGCGGCGCAAACAGTATCGGGTCCACCGCCAGGTCGAGCGGGTGCTTCCGAAGTTCATCGCCCTGGTAATCGATAAGGGCCGCGCCTTCGGCGAGGATGATATTGGATCGGCTGGACACCACCGCATCGGAAAGGATGCAGCTGAACACCTCGCGGGAAACGGCGTCATAGCCATGCATGCCGTTCCTGTTGAACACTGGCACTGCTGGCATCCGGACCGGCCGCGCCGCGCTGATTTCATCCAAGCGCAATGCTTTGGCGCGCGCAAAGTCATGCAGGCTGGCGATCGGCAATCGCAGCGCGGCGCCGGGACGGTTCCCGGTGAGCCGCATGTATTCCATTGCCGCGGCTTCCGCGCCAAGGTGGGCAACCAGTGCTTCTTTCGCTGGCCGCAACGCGCCCAGGGGCGGCCGGTGACTATTGCGTTGATCGCGGACCTGGTCCCGGGTGAAACCAGCCGAAGCCAGCGCCTCGTCCACCTTCAACGCGTTTGCACGTCCAGCCGCCGCGATGTCAGCCTCAGGCACGGGCTTGGATGAGGAAACACATCTGGCCTGACCAGCGCGTCCGTGTCTGGCCGCTGTCATAGTCAAGGTAGTGTTCCTCCACCGGCACCAGCCCGGCATCGGCGCACAAGCGGTGCAGCTCGCCACGGGAAAACACGTGCACGAATGTATGCATGGTGTTGCCGTCGGGATCCTGGCGGTTGGCGATGAAATCGCCGGCCACCGCCGGATTCAAGGCGTCCTTCGCAAGGTTCTTCAGTACCGCGGGCCAGCCGTAGTGGGTAGCGTTGTAACGGTTGTTGACGTCGAGCACGATGGCACCGCCGGGCGCAAGCACCGCACGCATGTTGCGCACCGCCTGCAGACGCGTCTGCGCGCCCTCTACGTGACCGAGTACGTTCCAGGTGCAGATGACCAGGTCGAACTTGCGGCCATCAAATGCCGCGGCGTCGAACGAAGGCGATGCTATGTCGACCACCAGCGCTTCCACGCCCAATCGCCGCGCCTCATCGATCATGCCCGGACTGACGTCTATCGCCGTGCCGGCGACGCCTGCTGCCTGCATGAGCCGCAGGGTGCGCCGGCCGTTGCCAGCGCCGAAATCGATCAGGCTCCTGGCACCGCGTGACCTTGCCCAGCCGGCGATGAGCTCTTCAACCCTGCGCACCCAGGGCGCGCGGCGCTCCAGTTCGGCGTCGTAGATCACGCTGAGCGTGTCGTAGAACTTGACGGAGGAAAGAACGGGTTCGGTCATGGGATTCGGTGTGGAATGCCGGCAGCGCGGCCAGAGCGCGAAGGATAGGGCATGTCGGCGGCAATGGACACCGTCGGGACCAACATTCCGGCTAAAATACGTGCATGTCCGCGCCGCTGAAATTTGCCGCCGTCCTTGGAGTCAAGGACGAAGTGGAACTCATCTCCGCCTGCATCGGACACTTGCGCGCATTGGGCGTGGACACCATCCGCGTACTCGACTCCGGCTCGACCGATGGCACTATCCAGCTTGTCGAGGGTCCCCTGGCGGGCCCTGACCTGACGCTGACCGAGCACAGCGACCAGGATCCCGACCCGCGCGCCTGGAACCGCACCGCTGCTTCTCTGGGCAGGGAGTCCGGTGCCGATTGGGTCATGTTCCTCGACGCGGATGAATTCTGGATTCCCGCCGGCGGCACGGTGCAGTCCATTGTCGGGCTGGAAGCGCTGGACGTCATGACTGTCGAGCGATTCAACGTACCGCTCGACGCCGAAGGGTTGCGCACCGCCGACCGCGCAGCGCCGAACGGTCCGGACCTCGACCTCATCGTCGACACCTTGCCCGGCTTCCGCGCGCATCTGCAAGCGAACCCGGGGACCCCCTGGATCCGCATCGTCCCCGCTCCCAAAGTGCTGGCACGTGCGGCGCGTATCGCCCACATCATCGACGGATTCCACGACATCGAACCAACGCCCGGTCCGGCGCTGCGTCGTGCCACCGCCGATGACGTCCTGGTTGCGCATGTGCCCTTCACCACCCTGCCGAGGTTCACGGCCAAGGTGGGCAACGTTCGCCGGATGTTTGCGGTCCACGACGAGTACTGCGGGGCCGACATCGCCTGGCACTGGCGTCGGCTCCTTGCCTGCAACGATGCCGAAAGCATCAAGCGCGAATTCGAATTGCAGGTGTTCGACGAGCCCACGCTTTCGTCGTTGCGCGGAGCAGGATTCATCCGGACCGGCAAGCAGTGGTTTGCCGCACGAGCCGCCTTGCGCGCTCAGCCCCCCGGGCGTTGAAGCGGCGGGAAATCCGTCGCTTCGGCCCGGACTCGATCCAGGTCGTCGCTCAGCAGGGCCGGCAGCAGCTGATACGCCTGGCCATCGAACGCAGGCAGGAAGCTGAGCTCAATCCGCGCGCTCGAAAAAATCTTCGGATCGTACAGTTCGCGACCCCCGGGTGCGTTGATGTATTGCGTTGCACCGAGGCGCGTGACGATTTCCAGGATCCGCGCCTGGCCGTGCAACCGGGGATCTATGGCCAGGCTCGAGCTGCGAAGCGCGGGGCCGCGCAGGCCCAGCAGCGCGCAGGTCAGCTCCAGACCCTGCTCCAGGAAATCGACCACCGATTCCAGCGGCGAATTGAGGTGGGCGAGCACGCGTTCGGCAGCTTGGCCGGAGGCGGTCAACAGCCAAGGTAGCCTGCGTAGCTGCGCATCGAAGCGCAGCCTTGCGTCGGCGGCGAACGCCAGGTCCCGGATCAGCGTGTCGCGCGGCTGTCTTGCCAGCGGCAGCGTCAGCCATTCGACCTTGCCGTCCGG
>JAYSXN010000217.1:0-5017 GCA_043717405.1 Gammaproteobacteria bacterium | reverse complement strand
GGTGTCGCAATAGACACAGCGCAAGGGGCAGCCGGTGAGGCGCACGAACACGGTCGGCCAGCCCACGCTGCGCGACTCACCCTGCACCGACAGGAAATTTCAGTCAGGCGCAGGCGATCAGCAGCTACGAGCGAGGAATCGCCCTCGTGCTGCAGGGCAACTGCCACGGTCTAATGCGTATCCAGGTTCAGTGCGCGCAGGCGGCTACCGGCGAGCCGCGCCGCATCGCTGCCGGGAAAATCACTTATGACCTGGTTGAGTGTCTGCTGCCCGGGTCCGGTCTGTCCCAATTCCAGCTGGCAATAACCTTTCTTCAAGGTCGCGTCGGCGGCTTTGGAGGATTGCGGGAATTGGGTGAGCAACATCTGGAAGGACTGCAATGCGGTGGGATAATTCTGTGTGACGTAATAGCTCTCGCCCAGCCAGTACCAGGCGTTGGGCGCGAGCGATCCCTGCGGATACGCGGCAAGGTAGGCTTGGAAACCGCGCGCCGAGGCCACGTAATCTCCTTGCTTCAGAGCGTCGAAGGCGACGCCGTAGGCGGCTTGTTCGTCGGCGGCGGCGCTGGCAGCGGGCGCCGATGCAGTGCCAGCCGGACGCAGCCCGCCCGCCCCGGACCGTGGCGCGCTGCTGCCCGGAGACGGCATGCGGACAGGCGGCCCGACCACGGGTTGCGGCGCAACGGACGAAGCACCTGTGCCCCCTTCCAGACGCTGCAATCTTGAGTCCAGATCGACGTATTGCTGGCGATCATGTTGCTTGATCTGCTCGTTGTCGTTCTGTAGTTGCTCGACCTGATTGCGCAAGGCCTGTACCTCGGCCTGCAATTGCGTGAGGCGGTTGAGCAGCTCGACGTTGGCCTGCCCTGTCGAACTGGTCTGCGTTGCCGCCTGCTGCTCCAGTGAGGCTACACGCTCGGCGAGGCTCTGCCGTTGCGCGAACACGGGACTCGCCGCCATGACGGCGGCGATTGCAAGCGAGGCAAGCGAGGCAAGCGCAAGGCTACGCATCCGGCGCGACCCTTACTTGGCGGTGTATACGATTTCGACGCGACGGTTGCGGCCCCAGCATTCCTCTGTTGAGTCGGCGCAAGTCGGGCGTTCCTCGCCATAACTGATGACCGCCATCTGTGCCGCCGAAGCGCCGTTGCCCTGCACTGCAGCGGCGACAGCATTGCCGCGGCGCTCGCCCAGGCCCAGGTTGTACTCGCGCGTGCCGCGCTCGTCGGCATTGCCTTCCAGGTTCATGCGTGCTTCCGGACGGTCACGCAGGTACTTGGCATGGCAGGCCACGGTCGCCTGGAACTCCGGCCGCAGGCTGTCTTCGTTGAAATCGAAATAAACCACGCGCTGGCGCAGGCAGGCGTCGGTGTCAAGGTCCGCCGGCGAGTAGCGGCCCGGTTGGGAATCCGGCACGCCGCCGGTCGTGGCACCGGTGGTGTCGCCCGGCCCGGCATCGTCGCGCGGCGCTTCCTTGACTTTCTTCGTGCAGGCGCCGAGTGCGACGCAAACCATGGCGGCGAGGACAAGACGGGTCGGGTTGTTCATGGGAGTCCTTTATTATTTTGACTTCAATTGGTTCAGCTAGCTTAGCTGCTGCGAACTCAGCGCTGCCTGAATGGAGACCAGGCCGGCTCGCGTACATCAGCGTCGGCCGTGACCAGCCGAAGCCTGACCCGACCGTCGGCCGAGACGGCATAGAGTACGCCACGACGGCCCTCGCGCGTTGCGTACAGCAGCATGCCTCCGTTCGGGGCGAAGCTTGGCGACTCATCCAGGTTGCCAGGCGACAGTGTTTGCCAGCGCCCGGCTCCGCCGAAACTGCGGTCGAGCACGGCGATCCGGTAGATGTTGCCGTTGCCCTGGGCCATGCCGATCTTCTTGCCATCGAAAGACACCGTGGCGCGCGCGTTGGACTCGCCCTGGAAGCTGATCCGGACCGGCTCGCCGCCCGAGGCCGAAACCGAGTACACCTGCGGCTTGCCGGCGCGATCGGAGGTGAACAGCAGGCTGCGCCCGTCCGGCGTCCAGACGGCTTCAGTGTCGATGCCGTAATGATGGGTTACCTGGGTCAGGGCTTTGCTGCCCAGATCCATCACGTAGATTTCCGGATTTCCGGATTTTGACAAGGTCATCGCCAGGCGGTTGCCGTCCGGGGAAAACGCAGGCGCGCCGTTGATGCCCTTGAAGCTGGCCAGTACCTGCCGCGCGCCAGTGGTGATTTCCTGCACGTAGATGGTGGAATTGCCGCGCTCGAAGCTGACGTACGCCAGCTTGCGCCCATCCGGGCTCCAGGCCGGCGACAGCAGCGGCTCCTTGGAATGCACGATCGTCTGCGGATTGAAGCCATCCGAGTCGGCGACCATGAGCGCGTACTGCGTGCCCTGGCCAAGGCCGCTGGCGGTCACGTAGGCCACGCGCGTCCAGAAGGCGCCGCGCACGCCAAGGATCTTCTCGTAGATCTGGTCGGCGATCTGGTGCGCCACGTCGCGCATGCCCTTGGCCCGGCCACCCACGGCCAGCCCGAGCAGGCGCTGCTGCTTCGATACGTCGTACAGCTCGTACTCGACCCGGTAGCCGCCGTCGGCGGCGTCGACCACGCGACCCACCACGACGAAGTCCTGCTTGAGCAGACGCCAGGTCGGAAACTGGATGTCCCCGCCTCGTGTGGGTTTTTCCATGATGCTCGCAACGGCGAGTGATTTGAATTGCCCCGATCGGTTGAGGTCGTTGCGGATGACCTCGGCAACGTCCGTGTCCGGCGCCGCCGCGCTGCCTTGATAGGGCATCGGCACGACGGCGATGGGCAGGGATCCTTCGTTACCGGAAACCAGGCCAATGTCGAGGCCTTGCGCCCCGGCGAGCGAAAACGGCAGGAAGAGCAGCAACAGTGCCAGCAGGCGTTTCATCGGGAGCATTCCTCTTCGGGGTGGCAGAAATCCAGAGTCACGATCCGTGAAAAGACCGGCTCGAATCCTACGTGTGGCATGGGTGACTTGCGCAAGGCACGGTCGACGAAATCGCGACCTTCCGCATCGTACGGACAACTCATGAACTCAACATTTAGCACCTCGCCGTCGGGGCTCTGGGTGAAGCGCACCTGGCAATGCATCAGTTCCGGCGCGCCGATCGGGTTCCAGTTGCTGCGCGCGACCTGGTTCATCGCGGCCTTGTATCTTGCCAGCAGACCGGCCAGGTCGGCGCCATGGTTTCCCGCCTCGGCCGGCTTGGCGCCCAGGTTGGCTGCGCGCGGAGGCGGCACCGCAGCCGCTGCATCGCGCATATCCGCCAACTGTTGCAGCCGTTGTTCCTCGAGTCGGGTGCGCTTTGTCGCCGCCTCGCGTTCCAGGCGGACCGCATCCAACTGTTCGCGCAGACGCTGGCGCCGCTCGACCTCATCCTGGCGCGCCTGGTCCTCGGTCAGGTCCACCTGTTCCTGGCGATGCCGCTCTTCCTGTTCCTGCAGGGCGGCCTGGTCGGCTTGTTCGGTGGCGAGCCTCGAAATTTTCTGCTGGTCCACGGTGTCCGGCTTGACTTGCGGTGCCTGTGGCAATGGCTGCAGAGGCGTCTGTGCAGTCTCCGGTTGCGGAGATGGCAATGGCTGCGGCGCCGGTGGCGGCTCAGGCGTGGGCGCCGGCTGCGCTTTCATCGCCGCGCGCGCGCGGCGCAGATCAGCGGCCGACACCTGCAGTGAAGCCTGGATCGGTTCGCCCGCAGCCGAGGTTTCGCGCAGCGGCCGCACCCAATACGCGCTCAGCCATAGCAGGCCGATGAGGACCAGGTGGAACAGCACGGCCAGGGTCATCGCCCGGGCCTGGTCGGCGGAGGAGTCCATTGCCTGTTTAGCGCGCGTGCGCCTGGTTTCCGATCAAGCTGATCTTCTCGATGTTGGCGGCGCTGACGAAGGTCATCGCGTTGTAGATTGCTCCGTAGCTGGCGCCCTCATCGCCGGCGAGCACCACCGCGATATTCGGATTCGCCGCTGCCACTGCGGTCAGCTTGAGGCCCAGCGTGGGTCCGTCCACCGTCTCGGCCGTCTTCTGCCCGGGCAAGGTAAGACGTATGCGGCCCACTTTATCGACAGTGACCAGCACCGGGTCCTGCTTCGCCTCCAGCGCCTTGGCGTTCGCCTGCGGCAGCGTAATGTCCACGCCGAGGTTCAGCAGCGGCGCGGTGATCATGAAGATGACCAGCAGCACCAGCATCACGTCGATGTAGGGCACGACATTGATTTCGGCTTTGAGCTTGCGCGTGCGCAGGCGGCGGGAGAAGGCGGTCATGGCTGGATCCTCAACGTGCGAACATCGCGACCGGGGTCAAGCCGCCTGCTCGTCGGCATGCGACTGCCGCTGCAGGATCGAGGAGAACTCCTCGGCAAAACTTTCGTAGCGCACCGACAGGCGCTCCACGCGCGTGGCGAAACGGTTGTACGCCCAGACCGCCGGTATCGCGGCAAACAGGCCCATCGCCGTGGCGATCAGCGCCTCGGAAATACCCGGCGCGACTGAAGCAATCGTTGCCTGCTTGTTGTTGGCCAAACCGTGGAAGGAAATCATGATGCCGAACACGGTGCCCACGAGGCCGACGTAGGGCGCGGTGGAGCCGACGTTGGCGAGCAGCTCGAGGTTGTGCTCCAGCCGGTCGATTTCACGCGCCAGCGTCGCCCGCATCGCGCGCTGGGCCCCTTCCAGCTGGCTGCGCGCATCGATGTTCTTGTGTTGCTGGCGCAGCCGCGTGTATTCGCGGAACCCAGCCTCGAAGATCGCCTCGAGACCGGTGACAACGCGATTGCGCTCGGTCGCGGTGCGATACAGCGCGTTGAGCTCGGCCCCGGACCAGAAGCGCCCTTCGAATTCCTCGGCCTCGCGGTTGGCGCGCGCGAACACCTGCATCTTGCCGAAGATCACGAACCAGCTCATGACCGAAGCGATGATCAACAGCAGCATGACGATCTGCACCGGCAAGCTGGCGTGCAACACCAGTTGCAGGTAGTTCAGGTCGGTGGCCGTTGCCGCCGC
>JAYSXN010000216.1:0-5049 GCA_043717405.1 Gammaproteobacteria bacterium | reverse complement strand
CGGTGATCACCTCGGCCACCGTTTCATCGTCTTCAACCACCAGCACACGCAGGCCGTCGACGCGCCGCGGAACGCGCCGGAATGCCGGTTGCACCAGGTCCTCCAGCGCCGCGACCGGCAACGGCAAGTTCACGCGAAAGCACGAGCCGCGGCCGGGTTGGCTTTGCACATCGATGCGCCCACCCATCGCCGCCGCGAGTTCCTGGCAGATCGCCAGGCCCAGGCCGCTACCGCCGTAGCCTTGGCCATGGCCACGGCCGTCTACCTGTTCAAAGCGCTGGAACAGACGGCTCAGTTGCACAGTGCTCAGCCCCGACCCGGTGTCGCTGATCTCCAGCAGCAAGCCATTGGGCGTGGCTGCGCTGCGCAAGGCGACCTCGCCGTGCTCGGTAAACTTGATGGCGTTGCTGCCTAGGTTGAGCAGTATCTGGCGCACGCGTCCGGCATCGCCGCGCACCACGCGCGGCGTGCCCGGCGCCCGTTGCAGCGAGAACGCCAGTGCCTTGGCTTGCGCCAACGCATCGAGCAGCACCGCCACCTCGCCGAGCATGGCATGCAGGTCGAATGGCGCTTCTTCCAGAGTGAGTTTGCCGGCTTCGATACGCGCCAGGTCCAGCGCATCGTTGACCAGGCGCAACAAGTGTTCACCGGCGCGCTGGAT
Organism: Gammaproteobacteria bacterium; assembly: GCA_043717405.1. GTDB lineage: Bacteria > Pseudomonadota > Gammaproteobacteria > Xanthomonadales > Xanthomonadaceae > Arenimonas. The sequence goes on along the minus strand of JAYSXN010000216.1, from coordinate 4,388 downwards.
GGATTCGACCTGCGAGCGCTGCTTCGGCGCCAGCTGTGAATTCTGCAACAGCTCGGCCATGCCCAGCACTCCGGTCATTGGCGTGCGTATTTCATGGCCGAGGGTGGCGAGGAACCGGGTCTTCGCCTCCGAGCCCTGGTCGCTGAGCTGGCGCCGGTGCTCGCGCAGGTTTTCGCCGTGACGTGCGCGCAGGTTGCGACGATATTGCTGCGCTCCCAGCGCCAGCACCACGATGGCCAACGCCGCCCACAACGCCATGGCCCAGCCGCGCCGCCACCATGGCGCCTGCACGGTGACGCGAAAGCCGCGCGACGGAGACCACACGCCATCGGCGTTGCTGGCACCGATTTCCATACGGTAGTTGCCCGGGTCCAGGCGCGAGAAATCGCGCTCGCCGGAAGCGCCGGCGGCAACCCAGCGCGAATCATAACCGTGCAGCCAGAACCGGTAACGGTGCGCCGCCGGGTCGACGAAGGACAGCAGGCGCGCGCTGACGTGCAGGTCGCGATCATCGGGCCCGAGCGTCAGGCGTGCGCTATCCACCGGCAGGTTGAGCAGCCGCTCATCGCGCCGCAGCGTGATCGAGTCGAGCGTCAGCCGTGGCGCCTTGCCCACGGAATGAATGCGCGCCGGATCGAACATCACCAGCCCCTCGCCCGTGCTGGCAAGGCCGATGCCTTGCGCCGACATCACCGGCGGCTGCATCTGGAACTCCTGGCTGGGCAGGCCGTCGCGCACGCCGAACACGCGCATTCTTTTGCCCAACGGGTCGTAACGCAACAATCCGCGCGCGGTAGTCAGCCACAAGGCACCGCTGCGATCGGCCAACACGCCGCCTGATTCCACCGCCGGCAGTCCCGACTCCGCACCGACCTGCGCGATCCGCACCAGCGCGCTACCGTCCCAGCGGTAGGCCTCCAGTGCGCCCATGCGATGCAGCCACAAAGTGTCCGGCGGCACCAGTGCGAAACCGTAGACGTGGTCGTCGGGTGCACCGGGAATCCTGTCGAAGCGCGCGGCCTGCGCGTTCCATCGGCGCATTCCTTGCGGTCCGGCGATCCATAACGCGCCATCGGGACCTGCGCTGAGTTGTTCCTGGTCTGGACTGTCGATGCCCTTGCCATCGCGCATGGTCAGGCTTTGCCGCACGTGGCCATCGGGGTCGCGCGCCTGCATACCGCCACCATAGGACGACAGCCAAAGCAGCCCGTCCGCGGTTTCCGCCATCAATTGCACCGGCCCGGGCAGCAAGGCATCGACGCCCTCGCCAATCAGCCAGTGCTGCAACCTGCCGGTGTGCGGGTCTATGCGGCTCAGCCCTTTCGAATGCCCGAGCCAGACGCTGCCATCGCCGCGCTCGAGCACTGACCACAGGCGCTGATCGGGCAGTTCAGCGCTGGTGTCGTAGACGTGTTCGACCAGGCCGGTAGCGGTATCGAGCCGATCGACGATGCCGCCGGATCCGACCAGCCAGACCCGCCCATCACGCGCCATGGACAGGCCGCGCACCGGTACCGTGGACAGGTCGCTGCGCCCTTGTCCCTTGCCGAAGACCACGAAGTGGCGCCAGCCTGCGGGTAGGCGCAGCAGGCCACTCGCCGACGTCGCGAACCAGAGCCCTCCGTCATCATCCTCCAGGCCCATGAACATGAAGCGGCCCGCGGCCTCGCTGCCCACAAGCGGGTCGAGCACGCCGTCGCGCTCCCGCACGAGTCCGCGGCGCGTCGTGATCCAGCGGGTTCCTTCGCGATCGCGCACCACGGATGTCACGCCCTGGTCGGGCAACTTGCTGCGCCAGGATGGTGTCTCGATGCGGCCATTGGCGAGCCGATGGTCGAGGCCGTGGTCGGTGCCGATCCACAGGCTGCCATCGCTTTCCGGCGACAGGCTGTAGATCTCGGCGCCGCTCAGGCTGGCCGCTGCGAGGGATTCGAAACCCGAGCCCGTCCAGCGAGCGACACCCTTGCTGGTGCCAACCCACAACTGGCCAGCGCTGTCGACCGCAAGCGCCAGCACGTTTGCATCCGGCAGGCTGCGCCCGTCGCTCGCAACAGGCAGGAAGCGCGTCAGCCGATCATCCGCGCCCAGGCGGTACAGGCCACCGCCGTAAGTGCCGAACCACAGGCAACCATCCGGCGTCGAGGTGATCGCCCAGACATCATTGCTGCGCATCAATGGTCGCGTTGCCTGGTTGAAATGACGGAACCGACGGCGCGAGGCGTCGAGCATGCTCAGGCCCTTGCCTTCCACGCTCGCCCACACCCGATTGCCGGCATCCACGAACACCGTCTGCACGAAGTTGCCGGGCAGCGCCTGCGCGTGTCCTGGCTCATGGCGAAACACGCGATAACTGACCCCGTCGTAGCGCGCCAGCCCGTCGCGCGTGGACACCCAAAGGTAGCCGTCACGATCCAGCGCCAGTCCGGTGGTTCCCGATGAGGGCAGGCCGTCGGCCACGCCCACGCTGCGGAACTTCGGCAACTCCGGCGCCGCCTGCAACGCCGGCGCTGCGCACAACAACAGCGCGCACACCCATCCCCCCGCAATGCGCATCATGCTTCCCCAAGCCGATCCACCAACCATACGCGAAACATTGCGTTGCCGCGGCGCAGTACCGGCGTTCACCCGCCTTATATAGAATCAGGCCATGGTCTCGACCCGATCCGTCCTGCGCTACGCCCTCCCGTCATTGCCGTGCATCGCTTTGTTCGCTTTCCCGCTGCCCGCTTGGGCCGCCAGCCAGCATTACGAGCTGGATCCGGTGCACACGCGCATCGCCTTCCAGATCAGCCACGCCGGATTTTCCAAGCCGATCGGCACGTTTTCGAAACCGTCAGGCACGCTGGATTTCGATCCCTCCGACTGGACTTCGGCCAAGGTCAGCGTGCGCGTGCCGCTGGCGACGCTCGACCTTGGCGACGCCAGCTGGCAGCGCAAGATCCTCGATCCCACATTCTTCAACGCCAGCAAATTTCCCGAAGCGCGCTTCGAATCGACGCAAGTGCGCCCTGCTTCTGCCAACAGCGGACAGGTCCTGGGCAACCTGACACTGCACGGCGTGACCCGGCCAGTGACGCTCAAGGTGACATTGAATGCACTGAAGCGGCATCCTCTGACCTTGAAGCGAACTGTAGGATTTTCCCTCACCGGCACGATCTCGCGCAGCGAGTTCGGCATGGGCGCGTGGAAGTCGGTGGTCGGTGATGAGGTTCAGTTGGTCATCGAGGCTGAAGCGACGCGCAGCCATGGCCCCGCCGATCCCAACGCGGACGCAAATGAGGATGCCCATGCCACTGCGCAATGATTTGCGTCGTTGGGGCAGCGTCAGTATCGCGTTGCATTGGCTGACCTTCGTCCTCGTGCTGGGCATGGCGGCGGTTGGCTTGCTGATGACCGACATGGCCAGCAGTCCGTTCAAGGTGCAGGTGTATTCGTGGCACAAGAGCTTCGGCCTGACCGTCCTCGCGCTGACAGCATTGCGGCTCGCGTGGCGGTTGACCGATCGCTCGCCGGAACCGATGCCGGGCACGCCGGGTTGGCAGCACAGCATCGCCCGCGCAACGCACGGCGGCCTGTACCTGCTACTGCTTGCCGTGCCGCTGTCGGGCTGGTGGTTCAACTCCGCCGCCGGGTTTCCGCTGCGTTGGTTCGGGCTGGTCGCCTTGCCCAAGCTCGCCACCTACGATCGGCATACCAAACACTTGGCCCGCGATGCGCATGAGCTGCTGTTTTACGCGCTGGCGGGGCTGATACTCGTGCATGCCATTGCGGCGCTATGGCATCACTATTTCATCAAGGACCGTACCCTCACGCGAATGCTGCCGGTAGCCGACTCCCTCGATCCGGCGCTTGCCGCCGCAGCCGCTTCACCTAAGGAAACCTGAGCCATGCGCACTTCGTGCTTGCTGCCATTTCTTCTGCTCCTCACTCCCCTGGCGGCCGCGTCCGATTACATCGCGCTTCCAGGCTCGACGCTGGGCTTCACCGCAACCTACCAGGGCGAGCAGTTCAACGGCCGCTTCGCACGCTTCGCGCCGAAGATCCGCTTCGACCCCGCGCATCTTGTCGACAGTCGCTTCGATGTGCGCATCGACCTTGCCAGCGCCGACACGCGCAACAGTGAGCGCGACGAGATGCTGCGTGGCAGCGATTTCTTCAATACCAAAAAATATGCGCAAGCCAGCTACACGGCGACCCGGTTTCGCGCCTTGGGAAATAATCGATTCATCGCCGACGGCCTGCTGAGCTTGAATGGCAGGAGCCGTCCGGTTGCGCTGGAATTCACTCTCGCCGCTGGCCCCAAACCGGTGCTCGCAGGGCACGCCCGGCTCAACCGGCTCGATTTCGGCGTCGGCAGCGGCGACTGGACGGACACCGGTCTGTTGCCC
>JAYSXN010000215.1:0-5051 GCA_043717405.1 Gammaproteobacteria bacterium | reverse complement strand
CGGCATCCGCATCCGCGTCCGCGTCCGACCCGATCTGCGGAATGGCATCGCCCAGCAAGGCGCGGGTATCGACGTCGGTCGCGGCTTCCACGCTGCGCAACTTGCGCTCGATGGCGCGGCTGCGCTTGCTGGTGTCGTCGAGCGTGTTGCTGACGTTGCCGATCTGCTTGCGCACCTTGTCCAGCACCGTACCGAACTTGCCGAACTCGGTGCGCACCGCACCGAGCACTTGCCAGACTTCGCTGGAACGCTTTTCAATCGCCAGCGTGCGGAAGCCCATGCGCAGGGAATTGAGGATGGCCGACAGCGTGGTCGGGCCGGCGATCACCACGCGATGGTCGCGCTGCAAGGCTTCCACCAGGCCCGGGCGACGCAACACTTCGGCGTATAGGCCTTCAGTCGGCAGGAACATGATGGCGAAGTCGGCCGTGTGCGGCGGCGACACGTATTTGGTCGAGATGCTTTTCGCTTCGTCGCGCATGCGCCGTTCCAGTGCGGCGCCGGCCTGGATGGCGCCTTCGAGGTCGGCATTCTCCTGCGCATCAAGCAGGCGCTCGTAGTCTTCGCGCGGAAACTTGGCGTCGATCGGCAACCAGACCGGGCTTTCCGCCGAGTCGGTGTGGCCGGGCAGGCGGATCGCGAACTCAACGCGCTCGCTGCTACCGGGCGCGGTGGCGATGTTGGTGGCGTACTGGTCGATGGTGAGCATCTGCTCGAGGATCGCGGCCAGCTGTACTTCGCCAAAGATGCCGCGCGTCTTGACGTTGCCCAGCACGCGCTTCAGGTCACCGACGCCGGTGGCGAGGCTTTGCATTTCGCCCAGGCCGCGCTGCACCTGCTCGAGTTGCTGCTGCACCATGCGGAACGATTCGCCCAGGCGCGCTTCCAGCGTGGACTGTAATTTTTCATCCACGGTCTGGCGCATCAACTCGAGCTTGGCGGCGTTGTCCTGCTGCAATTCCTTCAGCCTCCCTTCCAGGGTCGTGCGTACTTCGGCCAGCTTGCGTTCGGTGGTGTCGTTCAATTTATCCAGGCGCGATTGCAGCGCGGTCTCGAAGCGTTGCAGTCCCAGCCCCGATTCAGCGCGCGCGGCGCGCGCATCCTCGCCGAGAAGTTGGCGCAAGGACGCGAGGCCGAGTTCAGTGCGTTCAGTGAACTGGCCCAGACGGCCATCAAAGCCGCCGAAGGCGGCCTGGGTCTCGCCACGGCCTGCGCGGTGCTCGTCGCGAAGGCTGCGCTCCACGCGCTCGATGCCTGAGAGCAGGTGCGCGTGCCTGGCTTCCTCGGCCTCGGCCTGCGGGCGTGGCGCCGATGCACCGCGCCACAGCAGCAACAACAGTATCGACTGCGCGATGGCGATCGCGAGCAATGACCAGGTGACCCATTCCATGCCGATTCCAGGACGCTGTGTTGGAATCCGATTCTACGGCGTGGGCTGTCTCGGCCACCGAGATCGCTGGCCTGATGCTGCGCAAGCGTGCGCGGGCCAGCAGTTCCAGCCGGTCCCGCCGGGCACTCCGATCAGGCGGCGCGCTTGGCCCAGGCCGAACACCAGCCCTTGGGCGACACGCTGTAGCCGGCAAACAGGGCGCAGGCGCCACTAGCTGGCGTAAAGAACTGGCAGTTGGCGCAGACGCTGCCCGGCTTGTGGGCGGGACTGCGGGCCTTGGCCGCATCGTCGGTGTAACCCAGCGCCTTGGCTTGCGGGTTGGTTTGCGGCAGGTGCGGCAGCTTCGCCACCGTCGCGGCCCCGGCCTGGGTGGTGCGCGCGAGCAACGGCAGGGCTACCGCGGCGACGGCAGCCTGGACAAGGAATCGGCGACGGGAAGGAAGGTGCTCGGTCATGGTTTCGCTCCGGTGAGGGCAATAGTGTAGCGCTGGCAGGTGAACACGGCGTATTCGCGACCAAGCCGGCAGCGGCGGCGTTGGTTAAACTGTCGGCATGGACACGCTTCCCTATGACCGCGCAAAACTGGCCCGCTGCGCGGCCGAGATCATCGAGGCTACGCGCGAGCTTTCCGCGCTGGGCTGGACCCCGGTGACCAGCAGCAATTTTTCCATGCGCCTGGACGACCGCCATGCCGCAATCACCGTGTCCGGACGCGACAAGGGCAAGCTGACCGACGCCGACATCATGGTGGTCGATTTCAAGGGACAGGCGGTGGCGACGGAGCAGAAGCCGTCCGCGGAAACCATCCTGCACACGCAGTTGTACGCGCGCCTTGCCGACGTCGGCTGCGTGTTGCACACGCATTCATTGGCGCAGACGCTGGCCTCGCGCGTGTTTGCCGGCCCAGGTCACCTGCGCTTCCAGGACTATGAGTTGATCAAGGCGTTTCGCGGCCAGGAGACTCACGACACGGTGATGCGCCTTCATGTCCTGCCCAACAGCCAGAATATTCCGACCATTGCCGCGCAGGTCGACGTGCTGCTCGACCACGGCCCGATGTGGGGCTACCTGATCGATGGCCACGGCCTTTACGCCTGGGGCCGTGACATGCCCGAGGCGCGCCGGCATCTTGAAGCGTTCGAATTCCTGATCAACTGCGAGCTTGAAATGAAGAAGCTGCGCCAATGAGCCGCCTGCGCATATTTTCCGAAGCCGAACCGGGCCAGCCCTTGCTGGCCACTCACGCGCACGAGTTCATGGCTGAGCAACTGGCAAAGATCGGCGTGCGCTTCGAGCAATGGCAGGCCGGTGCCGAACTGCCTGCGGGGGCATCGCCGGAGCTGGTGATGCAGGCGTATCGCGCGGACATCGACCGGCTCGTGCAGGAAAAGGGTTTCCGCAGCGTCGACGTGGTGAGCATCGCCCCCGATCATCCCGAGCGCGAAGCAATGCGCAGCAAGTTTCTGGACGAGCATTTCCACAAGGAAGACGAGGTGCGCTTCTTCGTCGCAGGCTCCGGCTTGTTTACCCTGCATGTCGGTGAACGCGTATACGAAATCCTGTGCGAAAAAGGCGACCTGATCGCCGTGCCGGACAGTACGCAGCACTGGTTCGACATGGGGCCGGCTCCGCATTTCATCGCGATCCGTTTCTTCACCGAAGCCGACGGCTGGGTTGGACATTTCACCGGGAGCGATGTGTCGCGACGTTTCCCGCGGCACGAGCCGGACCCGGCGCAGTGATCGCGTGAGCAGGATCATCCTCACCGACATCGAGGGCACTACCAGTTCCATCTCGTTCGTGAAGGACGTGCTGTTTCCCTATGCACGCAACGCCCTGCCCGCCTTCGTGCGCGCGCACGGCAGCGATCCGGAAGTGCGGCGCTGGCTGGACAATGCCGCCGTGGACGCAGGCTCGGTGTGCACGGACCATGTGCTCGTGGAAGTGCTGAAGGGCTGGATCGATGCGGACCGCAAGCATCCGGCGTTGAAGGCGCTGCAGGGCATCATGTGGGCGGATGGTTATGCGAACGGCGAGTTCCGCGCGCACGTCTACCCCGATGCGGTGCAGGCGCTGCAGTCCTGGCATGCGCACGGGGAGCGCCTGTACGTGTATTCCTCGGGCTCGGTGGCGGCGCAGAAATTATTGTTCGGGCACAGCACGGCCGGTGACCTGCAACCGCTGTTTTCCGGATACTTCGACACCGCGGTCGGCGGCAAGCGCGAGGACCAAAGTTACCGTCGCGTAGCCTCCGCGATAGGTTGCGCCGCCAGCGAGGTATTGTTCCTCAGCGACGTGGTTGCCGAGCTCGACGCCGCCCGCTCGGCCGGTATGGACACGGTGCTGGTCGACCGTCGCGATGATTATCCAGCGCCGCGTCTCGGTGAAGCTGCACACCAGCACCTCCGCGTCGAAACGTTTGCCGACATCATCCCGTGACCGGACTCGCGGCGTCCGCATCGCGGCGGTGGATCCGGTTGGTCATGCAATCGCTGGGCTTGTCGGTATGGTTGCGTCCGCGTGGCCAGGCAGAGCTGGTTGCGTTCGGGCCGTTCATTGCCAGCGCCGTGCTTGCGCTTTTGCTGTTCGGCATGCAGGACTGGGCGAGCGCGCCAGCGCATGCGAGCTTCGGCATCGACAACCTGGCGCTGCACGCGGCATTTTTACTTGCAGTCCTGGTTGCCGCGTGGCTTGCCACAGCGACATTGCGACGCCCCGCGCTGTGGTTGACGCTTGCCTGCATGGCCCTGCTGGTCTGCACCGCGTGGACCGCGTTATGGCTTGGCATGGAGGATTGGCAGGCCGATGCCGATGACCGCCGCTGGTTCGCGCTGCACGTATTGATGGGTTTCGGACTGCTGCTGGCATTGTGGCGGCTGTTTTCTTTCATCGCACGTGGATGCAGCGCCCCGCGCAGGCTGGCCGCACTGCTGGTGCTCGCACTGACCCTCGGGCTGCCGTGGTATGCGCACACGGACGCCTGGTTCTGGTATCCGGCCGAGGTGTCGGATGCGCAGGACTCCGGTGTCCAAAACGATTCGACCCCCGGTCCCAAATCACCATCGCCACCGAAGCGATCGCCAGCGCCAGCCGTGAATGCCGAGGCTCTTTTTGCCGCGCAGCCGCTGCTTGTGCGGGAGGCGGTGTCGCGGGTACGCATGCAGACTCCTGGCACCATCGACCTGTTTCCGATTGGCTTCGCCGGTGACGGTGGGGAGCAGGTCTTTCGAAACGAGGTGGAATATTTTGTGCAATTGATGGACGGACGCTTCGCGGCGCAAGGACGCAGTGTGTCCCTGATCAACTCACCCGACACCTTGTCCCGCGTGCCAATGGCAACGCTGACAAACTTGCGCGCCGCACTGTCCGGCGTCGCCGCTCGCATGGATACGCGCGAAGACGTATTGCTGCTGTTCCTGATCAGCCATGGCAGCCACGACCACCACTTGTATGTTGGGCTGGACTCGCTTGCGCTTACGCAAATCCGGCCGCAGGACCTGCGCGCCGCACTAGACGCCTCCGGCATCCGCTGGCGCGTAATCGTTGTCTCATCGTGCTACTCGGGCGGTTTCGTGGATGCGCTGCGCGATCGGTCCACACTGGTGATCACCGCGGCGCGCGCCGACCGGCCTTCATTCGGTTGCGGCAGTGACTCGAAGAT
>JAYSXN010000214.1:0-5063 GCA_043717405.1 Gammaproteobacteria bacterium | reverse complement strand
CCAGGCTGTTGAAGCCCCGGCCGTCGCGCACCGCCTGCACGGCTTCGAACAATTCGCGGTTCTGGCCAAGCCGGGTGCTGTGTTCGGTGATGCGCTCCAGTGCCGCGGCATAGGCTTCGCGCAGCTCCGGGGAATTCTTCACGCCGTGCAGGTGGGACACCGGCGCGAAGGTGCGGCCGAGGCGTTCTTCCATGCGTTCGAGCGGTGCCAGCAGCGTGTCGAAGGTGCGCGCGGCCGGATCGCCGATGAGCGATGCCACGCACGCCTGGTAGTCAGCGAGTACCACGTCGATCGCAGGCAATACATCGGCCGCCGTGATGGCGGAGAACGCCGGCAGTTCGGAGTCGGCGAGTAGCGGATTACTATTGGGTTCCATCACCGCAACATGGCGCCCCGTGGCAGGCAATTCAAGCGCCTGGCACCGCCGCTAGCGCGTCAGCCAGCCCACCAGGCGTTTGGCCAGACCACCGTAGGGCGGATCGAGCAACTTCATGCCGTTGATCCGCGACTGGTAGAACACCGGCATGGCTTTGCTGAAAGTCAGGAACCCGGCGTGACCGTGATAACTGCCCATGCCGCTGGCGCCGATGCCACCGATCGGAAATTCATTCTGGCCGAACTGGATCACCACGTCATTGACGCAAACCATGCCGGCGCTGACCCGATCCACCGTGCGCTCGCAGCGCTCGGCATCGCGATCGAAGGCGTAGAAAGCCAGCGGTTTGTCTCGGCTCAGCACGTAGTCCACCGCCGCCTCGTGCGTGTCGTAGCCGAGCACGGGCAGCAGTGGCCCGAAGATTTCCTCCCGCATCACCAGAGCGTCGTCGGGCGGATCGAGCAAAACCGTGGGCGGGATGATTTCCAGCCCGGCGACCGCGGCCTCCCCTTCCGGTGCATGTTGCACTACTTGCACGCCGCGCTGTCGGGCATCGTCGAGCCAGGCGCGCAAGCGCGACGCCTGCCGCGCGTTCACCGTCACGGTGTAATCGGGGTTGTTGGCCAGCGTTGGATAGCGACGACGCACGCTGCCGAGGTAGGCCGCCACGAACGCATCGCGCTGCGCCCGCGGCACCAGCACGTAATCGGGCGCGACGCAGGTCTGCCCGCCGTTGAAGCATTTGCCGAAAGCGATGCGATCGGCGGCATGCGCGACCGGATACCCCGGCGCGATCACCACCGGGCACTTGCCGCCCAATTCCAGCGTCACCGGCGTCAAGTTGGCCGCGGCCGCGGCCATCACCTGACGGCCAACCGCAGTGGAACCGGTGAACAACAGATGGTCGAACGGCAGTTGCGTAAACGCCGCGCTCAATGCCGCGTCACCCTGCACGACGCAGACCTCGTCGGCGCTGAACACCTGGCCCAGCATGCGCTGCAGCAGGGCGCTGACCGTCGGCGTAAATTCCGACGGCTTGATCATGACGCGGTTGCCTGCAGCCAGCGCATTGGCCAGCGGCACGATGGCCAGCTGGAATGGATAGTTCCAGGGCGCCACGATGCCGATCACGCCCAGCGGGGCATAACGCACCTCGCCACGCGCGGGCTGGAAGCTGAAGTTGACCGCGCGTCGCTCCGGGCGCATCCAGCGGCGCAAATGCCGGCGGGCATGCTTGATCTCATCCAGGCTGACCAGCACATCGGCGCCCAGGGTTTCCAGCGGCGCCCGCCGACCGAAATCGGTCGAGCACGCCGCCACCAGCTCGTCCCGGCAGCCGCGCACCGCGCGCTCGAGCCGCTCCAGCGCGGCGATACGCTCGCCATAGCTGGGAATATGCGAACGATGCGCGGCGCGCAGGCGCTCGAAGGCCGGCTGCAGGCTTTCGCTGGGGGTCAGGGCGGTATCCATGCAGCAATTCTAGCGCGCTGCGCACGGGGGCATCGCCGCCGCTTACAATCGGCCCATGGGTATTAGAAGTTTCCAGGGCGTCATGCCCCTGCTGGGCCAGCGCGTGTACGTTGACGAAGCCGCGACAGTGATTGGCGATGTCGTGCTCGGCGACGACGTGTCGCTGTGGCCGGGCGTCGTGGTTCGCGGCGACGTCAACAGCATTCGCATCGGTGCGCGCACCAACATCCAGGATGGCAGCATCATCCACGTCACCCACGACGGCCCACACGGCGTCGCCGGCGGCTTGGCCACGGTCATCGGCGACGACGTGACCATCGGCCATGGCGCGATCGTGCACGCCTGCGTCATCGAGGATGCCTGCCTCATCGGCATGGGCAGCATCATCCTGGACGGGGCAGTCGTGCGCAAAAACGGTTTCGTCGGCGCCGGGGCGGTCGTTTCGCCCGGCAAGACGGTGGGCAGCGGCGAGCTATGGCTGGGCAATCCGGCACGTTGCGTACGCCGGCTCAACGCGTTGGAAATCGAGCAGCTGTACTACTCGGCGCAGCATTACCTGCGCCTCAAGGATCGCTACCTCTGACGAATGGTCAGCTGCAGTTGCTTCAGTCGCCGCTGGCAAGCGTCGTCGATTGCACGCTCAACTCGCGGAAAACCGCCTCGGTGTCCGGCCTCACGCCGTGCCAGAGCGCGAAACTTTCCGCCGCCTGCTCCACCAGCATGCCAAGCCCATCGATGGCTTGCGCGCAACCGGCGCTGCGCGCCCAGGCCAGGAAGCCGATGGCCGCTTCGCCGTAACTCAGGTCCACCGCCAGCGTGCGCGCCGTCGCCAAGCCGAACGGCAGCGCGACCGCGGCTTGATCGCGGCCGATAGCCGTGGCGTTGATGATGAAGTCGAAGGCGCCAAGCGTCCCGAGGTCGTCCCAGTAACGCGAATGGACGCGCCCCGGTTGCCCGAGCAGGTCGGCGAGTGCATCGGCGCGCTCCGGATGGCGGTTGACGATGGTGAGGTCGCCGATGCCTGCGTCCAGCAACGCCGGCGCAATGCCATGCGCCGCACCGCCCGCGCCAAGCAGCAAGGTACGCCGTCCGCGCAGGTCAAGCCCATTGCGGTCGCTCAGGTCGCGCACCAGGCCCGCGCCATCGGTGTTGTCACCCATCCACCCGGACTCGGTGCGCGTGAGCGTGTTTACCGCGCCAGCGATGCGCGCACGTTCGCTGAGGCCATGGCACAGCGCCAGCGCCGACTGCTTGTGCGGCAGGGTGATGTTCGCGCCCACGCCGCCAGCATCGGCAAATTTCTGCAACGCATCGGGAAACTCATTGGCGGGAGCATCGACGGCCGCGTAGTCCAGTGCAATCCCGGTCTGGCGCGCAAACGCAGCGTGGATGCGCGGCGACAATGAATGCGCGACCGGATGGCCGAACACGGCGAAAGATTTTGTGGAGCTCATCGGCATCCTAGGGCAAGGTGAAAAGTTCAGTCGCGCTGTTGCAGCCAACCCGCGGCGTCGAGCGCGAAGTAAGTGAGGATCGCATCGGCGCCAGCGCGCTTGATCGAAAGCAGGGTTTCCATCGCGCAGGCGCGTTCATCGAGCCAGCCATTGATCGCGGCGGCCTTGAGCATCGCGTACTCGCCGCTGACCTGGTAGACGAAGGTCGGCGCACCGAACTGTTCCTTCACCCGGCGCACGATGTCCAGGTACGGCAGACCGGGCTTGATCATGACCATGTCGGCACCCTCGTCCAGGTCCGCGGCGACCTCGCGCAGCGCTTCATCGGTATTGCCTGGATCCATCTGGTAGGTGTACTTGTTGCCCGAGCCCAGGCTGCCCGCCGAGCCGACAGCGTCGCGGACCGGGCCATAGAAGTTGGAGGCGTACTTTGCCGCGTAGGCCAGGATGCGCGTGTTGCTGTGGCCGCCGTCTTCCAATGCTTCGCGGATCGCACCTATGCGGCCATCCATCATGTCGCTCGGCGCGACCACGTCGGCGCCGGCTTCGGCGTGCGACAAGGCCTGCAATACCAGCGCGGCATTGGTCTGGTCGTTGAGCACATAGCCGCTGTCATCGATCAGGCCATCCTGGCCGTGCGTGGTGTACGGGTCGAGCGCCACGTCGGTGATGACGCCAAGCGTCGGAAAGTTTTCCTTGAGCAGGCGGATGGCACGCTGCACCAGTCCATGCGGATCCCAGGCCGACGAACCGTCCACCGACTTGGCATCAGGGGCGGTTACCGGGAATAGCGTCAGCGCCGGAATGCGCAGGGCCATCGCCTGGTCAGCCACGCGCAGCAGTTCATCCAGCGACAGCCGCTCGACGCCCGGCATCGAGGCGATGGGTCTGCGTCCGTCCAGCTCATGGATGAACACCGGCAGGATCAGGTCGTCGCAGCTGAGCTGCGTTTCGCGCATGAGCCGACGGGAAAAATCGTCGCGACGCATGCGCCGCGGCCGTGAAAAAGGGAAAGCCATCGATGGGGTCCGCTTGGGGTCGGTGTGGCCGCGACGCTGCGCGTCAATGCCGACATGATACCGCCGCCTTCGCGCTAGGATGCCGCATGATGTTTTCGCGACCCCTGCCGACAGCCGCGCGCGCCTGCCTGCTGCTGCTCGGCGCCTTGGCGCTGGCCTGCATCGCCGGCCCGTGGCTACTCGCCTTCGACCCGCAGCGGCCAGACTGGCAGGCGCTCTCGGCGGCGCCATCGCTGGCCTCCGGGCACTGGTTTGGTACCGATGCGATCGGTCGCGACATCCTCGCGCGCACACTGGCCGGCGGCCGCCTGTCGCTTGGGATTGGCCTCATGGCCAGCGCCATTGCGCTGGTCATCGGGTTGTCCTATGGCGCAATCGCGGGCCTGTCCGGCGGTTTGCCCGAACGCGCGATGCTGCGCGCGCTGGATGTCTTGTCGGCGCTACCGTTCCTGCTCATCGTCATCCTGCTGCTGAGCCTGTTCGGGCGCTCGCTCGGGCTGCTGCTCGGCGCCATCGGCGGCTATGTGTGGATCGACCTGGCGCGGGTGATGCGCGCGGAGGCCGGACGCTTGCGCGAAGCCCCTTTTGTCGTTGCCGCGCGCGCTGCCGGCGCCAACTTCCGGCAGTTGTTGCACTGGCACCTGCTGCCCAACCTTCTGCCTTTGGCGCTGGTCTACCTCGGCCTGATCCTGCCCCAGGCGATATTGGTGGAGAGTTTCCTTGGCTTCCTTGGGCTGTCCGTGG
>JAYSXN010000213.1:0-5064 GCA_043717405.1 Gammaproteobacteria bacterium | reverse complement strand
CCTCGATATACGGGAACGTGTGCGCGCCGCAACGCTTGCCGATAAGCAGCGAGTCGCATTGCGTGTGGTTGCGCGCCCCGACCGCATCCTTGTCGATGCGCACCAGGCCGCGGTAGGTGTTCTGGCCGTGGCCGGCGCTGACGCCTTTGGAAACGATCTTGGATTTGGTCCGCGCGCCAATATGGATCATCTTGGTGCCGGTGTCGGCTTGCTGGCGATGGTGGGTCAATGCGACCGAATAGAACTCACCGGTGGAATCGTCTCCGCGCAGCACGCAGCTGGGATATTTCCAGGTGATCGCCGAACCGGTTTCCACCTGCGTCCATGAAATCTTGCTGCGCGCGCCGCGGCATTCACCCCGCTTGGTGACGAAATTGTAGATGCCGCCAACGCCATTCTCGTCCCCGGGGTACCAGTTCTGCACGGTCGAATACTTGATCTGCGCATCGTCCAGCGCAATTAGTTCGACCACCGCGGCGTGCAGCTGGTTTTCATCGCGCATGGGCGCGGTGCAACCCTCCAGGTAGGACACCTGCGCGGCTTCTTCGCAGATGATCAGCGTGCGTTCGAACTGGCCGGTGTCACGGGCGTTGATGCGAAAGTAGGTGCTCAGCTCCATCGGGCAGCGCACGCCGCGCGGGATGAACACAAAGCTGCCGTCGGAAAACACCGCCGAGTTCAGCGCGGCAAAGTAATTATCGCCGGGCGGTACCACGCTACCCAGGTACTGGCGCACCAGATCAGGGTGCTCTTGCACGGCCTCGGAAAACGAGCAGAAGATGACGCCTTTTTCGGCAAGCTCCTTCTTGAACGTGGTACCGACCGACACCGAATCGAACACGGCATCCACCGCCACGCCGGCAAGGCGCGCTCGCTCGTGCAAGGGGACGCCAAGCTTCTCGTAGGTCTCCAGCAGCTTCGGATCAACCTCGTCCAGCGAGGCGAATTTTTTCTTCGGGGCGGCAAAAAAACTGATTGCCTGCAGGTCGATAGGCGCGATCTGCAATTTGGCCCAGTCCGGCATGGGCATGGTCAGCCAGTGCCGGTAAGCCTTCAGTCGCCATTGCGTCATCCACTCCGGCTCGCCCTTCTTGGCCGAGATGAAACGCACGACGTCCTCGTCGAGCCCGGGCGGCAGCGTGTCGCTTTCGATGTCGGTAACGAAGCCGGCCGAATAGCTGCGCTCGAGGGCGCGCTCGATCTCGAGGTTTTCAGTTTGCATCGCTTGCCTCCGGCGCAAGGCGCAGCGGGATTCGCTTGCTGTCAGCGCCGACCAGGGCAAGATTGCCGCCGCCAAGCGCGGCGGCCGTGTGCGCCAGCGGCGCAGGCAACATCTGCGCGAGGGTGATACCGCGCAGGGTTTCGGCGATCACGTCGTTGATATGTCGCCAGCTCCCGCGCACGCCGCAACTCGACTCGCGCTCGCAGTTGCTATGCGCACCGGAACATTCGGTCATGCCCAGCGGGCCCTCGATCGCCTCGACTATTTCGATCAGGCTGATCTGGTTGGCCGCACGCGCCAGGCGGTAGCCGCCATTCACGCCGCGGAAACTCGTCACCAGTCCAGCATGCGCCAGCGGCTTGAGGACCTTCGCCACGGTCGGCAGTTCCAGGCCCGAGCGCTCGGCAAGGCCGCTAGCGCTATGGACGCGGTCAGGCGCATCCGCCAGCGCGGTCAGCACAACCGTTGCGTAGTCGGTGAGTTTGGTAATACGCAGCATGGTATCGAGGCAGGGAAAACAGTACTGATATTGTACTGTATCGACGCGTGCCCCTCAATGGCGGCGGAAATCCTGGAACATCAGGCGCAGGCCAAGCTGGACCTGGATGCTGCCGTCCATGGCCTGGGCCAGCAGCAGGCGGCCCACCTGTGCCTGGGCGCCAAGGCTCCAAAAACTCGTATGCCAGGTGACAGGCAGCAGCGGATCATCCGACCGCAACGCGGCTTGGCGCATGCCAGCCACTGTTGGTGACGAAAACATCGAACTGATCGGCGGGCAATGCGCGCGAAATCAGGTAGCCCTGCGCATGGTCGCAACCAACGCTACTGAGAAAATCCAGCGCTTCGGCGTTCTCGACACCTTCCGCGGTAACGCGGTGGCCGAGGTGGTGGCCAAGCTCGACGATGGAACGCACGATGGCACGATCGGCCTGCGCGTCGGCAATGCGCTCGATGAAGATGCGATCGATCTTCAGCTCGTGCACCGGCAAGCGACGCAGGTAAGCGAAGGATGATTGCCCCACGCCAAAGTCATCGATCGCAAGCTCGATGCCCAGACCGGCCAACTGGTGCAAGGTTTGTATCGCGGCGTCAGGATTCGCCATCACCGCGCTCTCGGTAACCTCCAGCAGGATGCTGGTCGCTGCAACGCGATGCACGGCCAATAGTTCGGTTACGCGACGCGGCAGGTCGGCATCGTCCAGGTCACGCGCCGAAACGTTGATGGCCACCTGTACATGCTGGCCGCCGCTGTTCCAGCGCTGCGCCTGGGCGATGCCGGCAGCCAGTGCCCAGCGCGTGAGTTGCCGGATGTTGCCGGTTTCTTCCGCAAGCGCGATGAAGGCGTCCGGCGGCACGTTGCCCAGCCGCGGATGCTGCCAGCGCACCAGGCCTTCGGCGGCGTCGATGCGGCGGCTGCGCAGGTTCAACTTCGGCTGGTAGTGCAGTTGCAGCTGGCTGTGGTCGAGCGCGACTCGCAGGTCGCCCATCAGGCTCAGTCGCTCCGGTCGATGCGGATCGGTTGCCGCGTCATAGACGACGATGGGCTCCTCGGATGCCAGGGCTGCGATCAGCGCGACACCGGCGCGCCGCAACAAGGCGCTGGCCTGGTTGCCATGCAGGGGCGCGAGGGCGATACCGACCGCAGGCGCGAGGTCCAGGGTGAGATCGTCCTCGCGATACGGCACGGAAAGCGCATCTACGAGGCGGAAGGCGCAGGCGATCGCCTCGGCTTCACTATCCCTCGGAAGAAATACCGAGAACTCGAGGTCCGTGGCCCGTGCAACGCAATCCTCGCCCACCAGGCGGCGCAGGCGCTCACCGGCTTCGCGCATCAGCCGGTCACTGATCGCGTGGCCCATGGTCTTGGTAATTTCCGGGACGCGGCGCAGGCCGATCATCAGCAATGCGGCCGGGGCCTCGGGCTCCGCATCACGCTGCTGCTGCATCATCGTTTCGGCCGCGGCGCGATTGCTCAGGCCGGTGACCTGGTCATGGCGCGCCTGGTAGAGGATGCGCGCCTCACGCTCGCGTATCGCGCCGGCCATGCTGGTGAAAGCCAGGGACAGCGCGCCGATCTCGTCGTCGCTGTCGAGCGTGGTTGGCGTGTCGTAGTCGCCGGTGGCAATGCGTCGCGCCGAAAGGGCCAATTGCTCCACAGGACGCGAAACCCGCCGCGCGATCAGGAAGGAACCAATCAAGCCCAACGCCAGGCCGAGCGTCAGCAATGCAGCCCAGGCCGTGCCGACCGATCGATACGGCTGCAGCGCCTCGTCCACGGAAAAACCCAGGACTGCTGCCACTGCGGGACTGGCACTTGAATGATTGAGCCAAACCGCTTGGGTAAGGAACTCCCGGCCATTGACCATCACCAGGCGCGGCCTCGACGGCAGCTGCGCGCCGTTGATCGTTGCATGCCGGGTCAGGTCGACATGGTTGCTGCCGCTGGCCAGCACTTGCCACTGGCCGCCGCCGTTCGCGCTGACCAGCTCTATGGTCCTCGGCAGCACTGATTGCGTCTGCAGCCGCACGAGCAGTGAATCGTTGACAGGGATAGTCGCGGCAATCACGCCGACCAGGTCCGGCGCAAACACCGGGACGGCCACCACCCAATAAGCTCCGCCGCGCCACGAAACCACCGCCGAGGCCGGTTTGTCCAACGCCCGCTCCAGGATGTCCGGATAGGCAAAGCGCGCAGGCGTAGCGCCAGCGAGCGTATCGGCAGCGACACGGCCGTCCGTATCGAGCAGTTGCATGCGCTCCGCACCAACCCGCTGCCCGTGGTTGCGCAACGCCGATTGCACGGTTGCCTGGTCGCGTTCGGCGATCGCTGAACGCAGCGCGTAATCCAGCGCCAGCACCTGCACGCTTGCGGCAACCCGTTCGGAGGCATCGTGAAGTTGCCGCCCGAAAGCCAGCGCGGCCACGCCCAATTGCCGTTTGCCTTCCTCGATCAGCTCATGGCGGGTGACCCCATACACCAGGGCGGCGGTCAGCACTTGCATGCTCACCAGCGCAACCACCAGGAAGGTGGCCAGCCGAAAGCGGAAACCCATCGCCATCAATCGCCGGCCAAGGCGAGCTGCGAATCCGCGCCCGCCGTGTTCAGTAGCCGGCGTGTTCACGGTCGGTCTGCCGCCGCGAGTCGGGGGACAGCGCCACCTTGAACTCCAGCGCGCGCGTGTCAGAGCTGCCTTGGAATACCAGGTCCTGCGTGACGGTGCCCTTGCCCCGCAAGCGCGGCTGCCAGACGCGCACGCTGTAACTGCCCGCAGGGAGATCGCGCACGACTGCGCGTCCGTCGGCACCGGCGCGCACGACCCACGGCGCGTCGGAAACAAACAGGTAGGCAATCATCCGGTCATGGATGTTGCAGCCCACCGCAATGACGCCGGGCTTGTCCAGCTCCAGCGCCGGCGAGCTCTGCCCGGGCACCAGCATGAACTGGAAGGCCTTTACCGGCGAAAACGAATAGACGTGGTGGCGCGTCTTGTCGCTATTGCGAAAAATGATCTTGTCGCCCGGCCGCAGGACCTGCAAGTAGGGCACGAATTGCAATGCGACCTGGTCGATGGTCCGCGACACCGGCGCCTGCCCATGCAGCGCTGGCGCCGCTTGCCCGGCTTGTGGCACGACCGACACCACCACGTCGGTGACTGCCGCGCCGTGCCTGTCGGTCACGCGCACGTCCAGCTGGTTGGCGCTGGCGGCGGCCGCAGCCAATACCAGGAAGGAGCCGAGCATCGCGCCTGCATTACGCTTCGTTACCATCGTCTCCGCGCCGGTTCAGTCGTTCGTGACCAGACTAGCACCGGCGGTGGCAAAGTGCGCGACAATGGCTGCTG
>JAYSXN010000212.1:0-5083 GCA_043717405.1 Gammaproteobacteria bacterium | reverse complement strand
TCGAAGCGATGATGGACACCGCGCCCAGCACCAGCGGATACATCGCGCCGGCCCAGCCGTACAGATCGTAGGAAATGCCGGCGATGAGCATCGCGGCGATGATGGTGACGGCGTAGGTTTCGAAAAGATCCGCGGCCATGCCGGCGCAGTCGCCGACGTTGTCACCGACATTGTCGGCAATCACCGCCGGGTTGCGCGGGTCATCCTCGGGGATGCCGGCTTCGACCTTGCCCACCAGGTCCGCGCCGACGTCGGCGCCCTTGGTGAAGATGCCGCCGCCCAGTCGCGCGAAGATGGAGATCAGCGAGCCACCGAAGGCCAGGCCGATCATCGGCTGCAAGGCGGTGTTGAGCGCCAGCTGCGAGGTGCCGGTATCGCCGAGCACGTACATGAAGTAACCAGCGACGCCGAGCAAGCCCAGGCCGACGACCAGCATGCCGGTGATCGCGCCGCCCTTGAAGCTGACGTTGAGCGCCGGATTGAGACCCAGCGTTGCCGCCTGCGCCGTGCGCACGTTCGCGCGCACGGAGATGAACATGCCGATGAAGCCGGCCAGCCCCGACAGGGTCGCGCCGATGGCAAAGCCGACCGCGGTGGTCCAGCTGTGCAGCAGAAAGCCGATGATGAAGAACAGGATCACGCCGACGATGGCGATGGTCATGTACTGGCGTCGCAGATACGCGCCGGCGCCTTCCTGGATGGCGGCGGCAATCTGCTGCATTTTTTCATTGCCGGCCGGCTGGGCGATGATCCAGCGCGCCGACACCAGTCCATAGATGATCGCGAGGGCCGCACAGGCCAGCGCCAAGTCCAATCCGTATTGCTCAAACATGCCTTAACTCCCCGAGGTCAACAAAAAGCGGCCATAAGCCGCTAACGCCGAAGTATCGCAGAGCCCCGCTGGCTGTGCCAGCAGGACTGCGTCGTCGCACCGTCTGGCCGATGCGACGACGCCCCACGTCTTACAGGGCTTGGGTCTTTTTCAGCTTTGGCAACAGCGCCTCGAACGCAGTCACGTCCGACGGGCTGAGGTTCGGCCGCCCAGCAAAAACGCCCATGGTCACGGTGCCGATCAGGAAATAAGTTTCGCCAGCTTCAACCTCGATATTGGTCATGTCCTTGTTCTCGGAATGAACGGTGTAAGTGTGCGCACCGGGTTCTACGTCGAGGACGAAGAAACTGCCGTTCTTCAACTTGCCCAGTTCGGCGGTGGCTTCCCGCACCTTGTAACCAATTGCGCCGCCAACGAACTTGTTGGGACGGAAGAAAACTATATGACCCTTGCCTTCCGGCGGCGCACCAATCGCTTCGGTAACGGCTGCGCTGAAGGAAGCGGGAGCCGCCACTGCCGAAGAAGCCGGAGCAGACGCTGCCGGGAGCGCGGAGGCATCTGCTTCCATCGGAGCGCTGGGAAGTGCTGCGGCGGTTGGCACTGCGTCCTGGGCCAGCGCGGACAGGCTGATCAAGGTTGTAAGCACGAGCGTGGTGAAAGCAATCGAAGGTTTATTCATGGGTGGTCCCTGGGTTGGTGGATTGTTGCGGATTAAGCGAAGCATCAGAACTGGATTCGGGCGTAAAGCGCTCGGCCAGGCGAGCACTGATTGGTGTGCCTGCCGGCAAATTGACCTGCTTGCCATGAATGGCCAGACCTATTACCCCGATGGCGACCGTGGCCACCATCGACGCGCTACTCCGGCTTTGGCCGGCGCTCCCAAAGGCAGCATGAAGCTTGACCCGCTTGGGCGGCATATCGATGTAGCGGGCAGCAAGGATGAGCTCGCCAGCTTTTCCGCCCATTCCAGACTTTGCAGCATGTACGACCTGGCCAACGACCTGCGTGCCCGCCGGAATCATCACTACGCCATCCAGGTAAACCGGCGCGCTGACTTTAAGATGGAAGAAGTCCCCGGTCTTGCTGGTGTTTGAACTCAGTGGATCGACCGTCTCCAGTTCAACCACGGTATTGGTTGCCAGGGCCGCAGGCGTCACCATTGTTTGGACGGGCAAGTCGGCGGCTGGCGTCTGGGGTGACACGGCACTTGCGTTGGTGATTGCGGCAAGCAACAGGCAAATGAAAACAGCCGTGTGCCGGCTGGATGTCGGTGTGTGCTTCACGTTGGGGTCCCCTTTGCCAGACGAGCCCCGGCGGAATCAACGCGCCGGTGGCCACCGCAATGTGAAGAAACTGCCGGTCCCTGTCAAATAAGGCCCGCATGGGCCGGCAACTTGCGCGCGACCGCTGCCCAGCACCATTGCCCGTACTTCGGCAGCCCGTCGGGGCGGAAGGGCGGCGGCGCCTGTCCAGCGATCAGGGGCGACAGATATGAGCGACAGGCAGCGGTAATCGCATAGCCGTCGCGGCTGATGAATCCTGCCGGCATTTTCTTTTCATGATTGGCGATATTGGCCAGCGGCGCCGGCACGATCTTCCAGCGATACGGCTTATCGGACAGCCGAAGGATTACCGGCATCATTCCATTCTTGCCGGCAAGCGCGTAATCGACCGCAGCGGCACCCACGGCCAGTGCCTGCGCCAGGTCGGTCTTGGAGGCCAGATGCCGGGCCGAGCGTTGCAGGTAATCAGGCACCGTCCAGTGCACCTTCACACCGAGCTTGTCCTTGACCAGGGCTGCGACCAGTGGCGCTGCGCCTCCCAATTGCGAGTGACCAAAAGCATCCACGCTACCTGCGGTCTCGGCCAGAAACCGTCCGTCCGCGTGGCGAACACCTTCCGAAACCACGACCACGCAATAGCCAACCTTCGCGACCACGGCCTTCACTGCGTCCAGAAACCGGCTTTCCTCGAACGGCACTTCCGGAAACAGGATGATGTGCGGCGCTGCATTGCGGCCTTGGCCAGCCAGCCCCGCGGCTGCAGCCAGCCAGCCCGCGTTGCGGCCCATGACTTCATAGACGAAAACTTTCGTGGAGGTGTCGGCCATCGCCGCAACGTCGAGCGCTGCCTCGAGAACAGACACCGCGGTGTACTTGGCGGCCGAACCGAAGCCCGGGCAGCAATCGGTGACGGCCAGATCGTTGTCAACGGTCTTGGGCACGCCGATACACGTCAGCTCATAGCCACTGCTAGTGGCCAATTGCGAAACCTTCAACGCCGTATCCGCCGAATCATTGCCGCCGTTGTAAAGGAAGTAGCGCACCTGGTGTGCCGCAAAAACTTCCAGCAGCCGTTCGTATTTCGCGCGGTCGGCCTCCAGCGATTTCAACTTCACCCGGCATGATCCGAATGCGCCGCCCGGGGTATGCGCCAGCGCTTTCACCTGCGCCAGGCTCATTTGCGAGGTATCGATCAGTTCCTCGCGCAGCACCCCCAGGATGCCGTTGCGCGCGGCGAGTACCTTGACGCGCTGCTTGCGCGCGGTCTGGATGACCGCGCTGGCGGTCGCATTGATGACTGCGGTGACCCCTCCGGATTGGGCGTAAAGGAGCGTTCCCTTGCTCATCTCATCGATTCTCGTTTGACTTGGGAGGCCCCGGCCGTTAACTTTTAAACATCCGCACGGCCAGTCGGCGGCCCCACTATAGCCAAGACGCCAGGCTTTCAGGGGCGAAGACAGCGCCGTGCGTCATTGTTTGCAGGGGTATTCATGCGATTGGTACTACTCGGTGCGCCCGGCTCGGGCAAGGGCACGCAAGCCACCCGGCTTCGTGACCATTTGCAGGTTCCGCATGTCTCGACCGGCGAGCTTTTGCGCGCCGCGGTGAACGTTGGCACGCCGCTCGGGCTGCAGGCCAAAGCGGTCATGGAATCGGGCAACCTGGTTTCCGACGATATCGTGCTTGGAATGCTCGAGGAGCGCCTGTTGCAGTCCGATACCGGCAACGGTTTCATCCTCGACGGCTATCCGCGCAACCTGGCTCAGGCGCGCGCACTGGATGAACTGCTCCAGCGCATCAAGCAACCCGTGGACCTCGCCGTGCAACTGGACGTGTCCCACGAGTTGCTGGTGGGCCGGCTGTCCGGCCGGGCGCATGTCGAAGGCCGCGCCGATGACAGCCCGGAGGCAGTGCGCAAACGCCTGACCGTCTATGCCGAACAGACGGCGCCGGTAGTCGACTACTACCGCAACCAGGCCAAGCTAGCGTGCCTTGACGGCGTTGGCAGCGTGGATGAAGTGTTCACGCGCATCGTCGAGGCGATCAGCCCGGCACCGGAAGTGGGCTGAGGCGCGCTCCGCGTTGCGCCGTGTCGTCCTTCCGAGCATCCGAATGAAACTGCATATCCTCGGCATCTGTGGAACCTTCATGGGTGGCGTGGCGGCATTGGCGCGCGCCCAGGGCCATGAGGTCGATGGCAGCGACCAGAACGTCTACCCCCCGATGTCCGACCAGTTGCAGGCGCTGGGCATCACTCTGGCGCAGGGCTACAGCGCCGCGGCCATCGCTGCCGACACCGACGTTGTCGTCATCGGGAATGCGCTGTCGCGTGGCAACGCGGCCGTGGAGCACGTGCTCGATGCGCGGCTCGACTATTGCTCGGGCGCGCAATGGCTCCACGAAAACGTCCTGCCCGGACGCGAGACGATCGCCGTGGCCGGTACCCACGGCAAGACAACGACTACATCGATCCTTGCCTTCCTGCTGGACGCTGCAGGGCGTGACCCAGGCTTCCTGATTGGCGGCGTTCCTGAAAACTTTGGCGTCTCGGCGCGTCTGGGATCGGGCCGCGAGTTCGTCGTCGAAGCCGATGAATACGACACCGCGTTCTTCGACAAACGTTCCAAGTTCGTGCACTACCAGCCGACCGTGGCCATCCTCAACAACCTCGAGTATGACCACGCCGACATCTTTCCGGATCTGGCCGCTATCCAGCGCCAGTTCCATCACCTGGTGCGCATCGTGCCCGGCAATGGCCGGCTGATCGTCAATGGCGAAGATGCCGCCCTGGCCGAAGTACTGGCGATGGGTTGCTGGACGCCGGTGGAAACCTTTGCCATCGATGCGCAGGCGCACTGGCAGGCGCGATTGCTGGCAGCGGACGGCAGTGAATTTGCCGTGCTTCGCGAAGGCGTGGAAATTGGCGTGGTGCGCTGGGACCTGCTGGGCCGGCACAATGTGATGAATG
>JAYSXN010000211.1:0-1664 GCA_043717405.1 Gammaproteobacteria bacterium | reverse complement strand
AGCGCACGAAACGGAACACCTGCACTTGCCGGTGGTCGAACCGCGGCTTAGACATCGATCACTTCCTCCAGCGGCAGCGCGCGCAGGTTGTAGCGGTTCGCCATCACGTAGCCGTAGGCACCGGCGTTGGCAATCAACAGCACGTCGTTTTGCGCCGTCGTGTCGGGCAATTTTCGGCGCCGTCCAAGTACGTCTCCGGATTCGCAAATCGGCCCGACGATATCGGCGCTGGTTCCAGGAGCTTCATGCAAGCGCGACAGGTTGACGATTTCATGCCATGCGTCGTACAGGGCCGGCCGCAGCAGAGCATTCATGCCGGCGTCGGCACCTATGCGGCGCAGTCCATCCTTGTCGACCACCTGGGTCACGCAGGCGAGCAGCACGCCGGCTTCGGCCACCAGGTATCGGCCGGGCTCAATCCACAATTGGAATTGCGGCCACACGACCTTGATGCCCGCCATCGCTTCGGCGAACGCCGGCATGTCGAAGGCTTCGCCCTGCGTTTCATAAGGCACGCCGATGCCGCCGCCAACATCGATCGCGCAGACCGTGCCGATCTGCTCGGCCAGGCTGGCCAGTTGCGCGTAGACCTGCGGCCAGTGGCCTATGTCCAGGATGCCGCTGCCTACATGCGCATGCAGCACCGCAATGGTCGCATCGGCAGCGCGCGCGGCTTCAATGAAGGCCGGCAGCGACTTCGCGGCAAGACCGAATTTGGCCTCCCTGCCACCGGTGCGCACTTTTTCATGATGGCCAAGGCCAAAGCCCGGGTCGATGCGCAACACGATGGCGCTGCCGCGAAACAGCTCCGGCCACGCACGCAAGGGATACAGGCTGTCCACGGTCACCCACACCTTGCGCACAAGCGCGGCCGCGTACTCGCTGCGCGGCGCAAAGCTGGGCGTGAACAGCACGCGCTGCGGATCCAACGAGGGCATCAGCGCAAACACATGCTCGATCTCTGCAAGGGACACGCATTCGAAACCGAAGCCTTCTTGTTCCAGCGCCAGCAACACCGCGGCGTGCGAATTGGCTTTCAGCGCGTAGAAATGGCGATCCACCGCGGCAACCCGGCGCAAGGCCTGCGCGCGCGCGCGCAGCGTCGGCAGGTGATAAACGTAACGCGGGGTGCCTGCCGCCGCGCGTCCGATCAGGCACGCGGCCTGTGGCTGCCACCAGGGCTCGCCCTGTGCTTGCGTGGAAGCCGGTGCGCACAGCTGCCGCCAACTCGGGCCAAACACGCTCGACTCCTCCACCGGCATCGCGCCGGAGTGGATCAGCAGTTCATGCAGCCGTGGCAACAGTCCGTCCGACAGCGCCTCGTCGACGACGAAGGTCAGGTTCAGGTCATTCGAACTCTGCGAGATCAGGTGCACCCTTTCCCGACCGAATTCACTCCACACCTCGGTCAACCTGTGCAGCAGCGAGCGCATGCCTCGACCAACCAGAGTTATCGCGCTGCACGGCGTGATCACCTTGATCCGGCAGATTTCAGCAAGGTCCGCGCACAGCGCGTCGAGCACGTTGGAATTGACCAGGTTGTCCGAGGGGTCCAGCGAAACCGTGACGTTCGCCTCCGAGGATCCAATCAGATCTATGGACAGGCCGCGGCGCTTGAAGCGCTCGAACACATCGGCCAGGAAGCCCACCTGCTGCCACATGCC
>JAYSXN010000022.1:0-2526 GCA_043717405.1 Gammaproteobacteria bacterium | reverse complement strand
TCGCTGCCGTGCTGGTGGAAGCGCCGCTGCCCGATGGCGTGTCGTTGCCTGGCAATGGCGTGCTCATCGAAGGGCTGCGCGCCAAGCTTGGTGGGTTGGCCGATCGTTTCTATGGCTCGCCATCGCGGGCAGTAGTGCTGACCGGCGTCACGGGCACGAACGGCAAGACATCGACCGTCCAGCTGATTGCACAGGCACTCACTCTCGCCGGCCACTGCGCTGGCACGATCGGAACACTGGGCGCAGGCCTGTACGGTGCGCATAGCGCCGGCGAACGCACCACGCCTGATGTTATCGCCGTGCATCGGCTGCTGGCCCGGCTGCGCGATGCCGGGGCCACGCAGGTTGCGATGGAAGTTTCATCGCACGCGTTGGCGCAGGGGCGCGTGGACCAGGTTGCATTCCAGGTTGCGGTATTTACCAATCTGACCCGCGACCATCTGGATTACCACGGCAGCATGCAAGCCTACGGCGAGGCCAAGGCTCGATTGCTGCACTGGCCGACGCTGCGCTGCGTGGTGGTCAACGTCGATGATGCCTTTGGCCGTGAACTCGCTGCGGGTATCGACCCGGCGATCCAGCGCATCAACTTCAGTTCCCGCGGCGAAGCGACGGCTACCTTGCGCGCCCTGCAGCCGCGCCTCACGCCCCAGGGCCTGAGTTTCGAACTGGAGGAACACAGCGAGCGCCACGAAATTGTTTCGCCGCTGCTCGGCCGCTTCAATGTCGACAACCTGCTGGCCGTGGCCGGAACCTTGCGTTCACTTGGCTGGACGCTGGGTGAGGTTGCGCAGGTGTTGCCGCGCCTGTCGCCGGTGGATGGCCGGATGAGTCGGGCCGGTGGCACCGGGGGCAAGCCGCTGGTGGTCGTTGACTATGCGCATACACCCGATGCACTGGAGCAGGCGCTGCAGAGCTTGCGCGAACACACGCCGGGCCGGCTGACCTGCGTGTTTGGTTGTGGCGGTGAGCGCGATCGCGGCAAGCGCGCGCAGATGGCAGCGGTGGCGCAGCGCCTGGCCGATCGCGTCATTGTCACCGATGACAACCCGCGCGGCGAAGACGGCAATGCCATCGTCGCCGACATCCTGTCCGGCTTCAGCGCCGGCTTCAGCGTGCAGGTACAACGCGACCGCGCCACCGCCATCAGCGCCGCCATCAGCAGCGCCGACAACTCCGACGTATTGCTGGTTGCGGGCAAGGGTCATGAAACCTACCAGGAAATCGCCGGGGTAAAATATCCCTTCGACGACCTCGCCATCGCGCGCCGGGCGTTGGAGAAATCCGCATGAGGCCGCTGCTGTTGTCGCAGATTGCCGCGTGGTGCGAGGGCCGCCACCTTGGCGCGGACGTCACCATCGACTCGGTCAGCACCGACACGCGCACGCTGGCGGCCGGGACCTTGTTCGTGGCGCTGCGCGGTGAAAATTTCGATGCGCATCAGTTCGTGGCGCAGGCGCAGGAACGCGGCGCGGCAGCATTGCTTGTGCATGGCGAAGTCGACAGCGACCTGCCGCGCGTACTCTGCGCCGATACGCAAGAGGCGCTCGGTGAAATGGCCGCCGGCGTGCAGAAAAGTAGAAGCGCCGTGGTGGTGGCACTGACCGGGAGCAACGGCAAAACCTCAGTGAAGATGCTGGCCCAGGGCATCCTGGCCCGCACCGGCCGCACCTACATCAACCCCGGCAACCGCAACAACGAAATCGGACTGCCGCTCGCCGTACTCGACGCACCCGAAGATGCGCAGTTCGCCATTTACGAGATGGGCGCCGGCAAGCCCGGCGATATTGCCTACCTGGCGAGCATCGCGCCGCCTCAGGTGGCGCTGGTGAATAACGTCGCGCCAGCGCACATCGAACGGTTGGGCAGCCTGCTTGGGATTGCTGAAACCAAGGGCGCGATCTACGAGGCGCTCTCGGACGACGGGGTTGCGGTCATCAACGCCGACGATGCGTTTGCCCCGTATTTCAGCCAGGTCATCGGCACGCGCCGCCGGTTCCGGTTCGGCATCGAGAATGACGCCGAGGTGCGCGCAAGCCGCATCAGCGGTGAGGCAGATGCATCACGGTTCATGCTGCACACGCCGGCGGGTGACGGCGAAATCCGGCTGCCGTTGCCCGGTCGCCACAATGTCATGAACGCGCTTGCTGCTGCTGCGCTATCGCTGGCAGCAGGGGCGAGCTTCGAGGCCATTGTTGAAGGATTGCAACACGCCCAGCCGGTGAAGGGCCGGCAGGTTGCCAAGGCCTTGCGTGATGGCGTCACGCTCATCGATGACAGCTACAACGCCAACCCGGGCTCCGTGGCCGCCGCCATTGCCGCGCTTGCGCAACACGGCGGCGAATCCTGGCTCGTACTGGGCGACATGGCTGAACTTGGCGAAAGTGCTTTGGCACTGCACGCCGACGCCGGCTTGCTCGCGCGATCGGCCGGCCTGCAGCGCTTGTTGACGGTGGGGCGCCTGAGCCATGCCGCGAGTGAAAACTTTGGCGTGGATGCAAGCCACTTTGGCTCGCAATCCGAGTT
>JAYSXN010000210.1:0-5096 GCA_043717405.1 Gammaproteobacteria bacterium | reverse complement strand
TGCACCATCAGGCCGACGGACGGCAGTACGACGATCCGGCGGCGATGTCACTGGCATTGATTGCCGCCGCACGTGAAGCCGGTATACGCCTGACGCTGCTGCCGGTGCTGTACATGACCGGCGGCTTCGATGGCCGCGCACTGTCCGACCGGCAACGCCGCTTCGGCCATAGCGTCGATTCCTACCTGGCGTTACTGCAACGCCTGCGCGGCATGGAAGATCCGATGCTGCGCATCGGTCTTGCGTTGCACAGCCTGCGCGCGGTGCCACAGGAGGCAATGCGCGAGATCTTTCGCGACCCCCAGGCGAACCTTCCGCAGCCGATTCATATCCATGTTTCCGAGCAGAGTGTCGAGGTCAGCGAGTGCGTTGCCGTGCGCGGCAGCCGCCCGGTGGAGTGGTTGCTGGCCAATGCGCCGGTCGACGACAGCTGGACACTCGTGCACGCAACACATTTGAATGAAGGCGAAGTCATTGGTATCGCTGAGAGCGGCGCGGTGGTCGCGCTTTGCCCGACCACCGAAGCCAATCTTGGTGACGGCTTGTTCCCGCTGCGCTCCTACCTGGATCACGGCGGGCGTTTCGCCATTGGTTCCGACTCCAATGTCTCGGTGTCACCGGTCGAGGAACTGCGTTGGCTGGAGTACGGCCAGCGCCTGGCCGGACGCAAGCGAAACATCGCGGTCACTCCGGAACTGCCCAGCGTTGGCGAGAGCCTGGTGGTGCACGCAGTCAGCGGCGGCCGGCAATCCAATGGCCACGAGGAACAGGACGAAGACCTGCTGGTGCTCGACGAGGACAGCCTGTCGCTGTCCGGGGCGGCCGCTGCGGATGTGCACGATCGTTTCGTCTTTGCCGGCAATCGCAACCTGGTCAAGCACGTCAGCGTCGGGGGCAGGCAGCGCATCACCGATGGCCGGCACGCCGAAGGCGAGGCGATAGCGCGTCGCTACCAGCGCGCGATGCGCTCGCTGCTTGCCGACAGCTGAGTGCTCAGGCGTCGCCGTCGCATCGCCTATAATCGCGACTCGTCCATGGAGTCGCCGATGTCCACCAGCAACCGCAGGGATCCGTCCCGACACATCCGCGCGCCGCGTGGCAGCAAGCTCAATTGCAAGAGCTGGCTGACTGAAGCTGCGTACCGGATGATCCAGAACAATCTAGACGCCGAGGTCGCGGAAAACCCGCAGGAGCTGGTGGTCTACGGCGGCATCGGCCGCGCCGCGCGCGACTGGGCCTGTTACGACAAAATCCTGGAGACGTTGCTGACGCTGGAGGACGACCAGACCCTTCTGATCCAGTCCGGAAAACCGGTCGGCGTGTTCCCCTCGCATGCCGATGCGCCGCGCGTGCTGCTGGCCAATTCCAACCTGGTGCCGCACTGGGCAACCTGGGAACACTTCAACGAGCTCGATGCCAAGGGCCTGATGATGTACGGGCAAATGACTGCGGGCAGCTGGATCTACATTGGCTCGCAAGGGATCGTCCAGGGAACCTACGAAACCTTCGTAGAAATGGCGCGCCAGCATTACGGCGGCGATTTGCGCGGCCGCTGGATACTTACTGCCGGGCTCGGCGGCATGGGCGGCGCGCAGCCCTTGGCCGCATCGCTTGCCGGCGCGAGTTCGTTGAACATCGAGTGCCAGCAAAGCCGCATCGACATGCGGCTGAAGACGCGCTATGTCGACGAGCAAGCCGTCGACCTGGATGATGCATTGGCTCGTATCGCCGAACATTGCGCGCAGGGCAGGGCGGTATCGGTAGCTCTGCTTGGCAATGCCGCCGACATTCTGCCCGAACTCGTACGCCGCGGAGTCAAGCCCGACGCGGTCACCGATCAAACCTCCGCACATGATCCGCTGCACGGCTACCTGCCCGCCGGGTGGACGCTGGATGAATGGTGCGCGCGACAGCAATCCGATCCGGCGGCAGTGGTGGCGGCGGCCAAGCAATCCATGCGCGTGCATGTCGAGGCCATGCTGCAGTTCAAGGACCAGGGCATCCCGACCTTCGACTACGGCAACAACATCCGGCAGATGGCCAGCGACGTTGGATGCGAGCGCGCCTTCGATTTTCCCGGCTTCGTGCCAGCCTATGTGCGGCCCTTATTTTGCCGCGGTATCGGGCCATTCCGCTGGGTCGCCTTGAGCGGCGACCCCGAAGACATCTACCGCACCGACGCCCGGGTCAAGGCGCTGATGCCCGACGCGCCGCACCTGCATCGCTGGCTGGACATGGCACGCGAACGCATCAGCTTCCAAGGGCTGCCGGCGCGCATCTGCTGGGTCGGCTTGGGGGATCGCCATCGACTTGCCTTGGCGTTCAACCAGATGGTTCGCGATGGCGAGGTGTCGGCACCGATAGTCATCGGCCGCGACCACCTTGATTCCGGATCCGTCGCCTCACCCAACCGCGAAACCGAAGCCATGCTCGACGGCTCCGACGCGGTGTCGGATTGGCCGCTGCTGAACGCGATGCTCAACGTTGCCGGCGGCGCGACCTGGGTGTCGCTGCATCACGGTGGCGGAGTGGGCATGGGTTACAGCCAGCATAGCGGCGTCGTGATCGTGGCTGACGGCACCGATGCGGCAGCGCGACGATTGGAGCGCGTGCTGTGGAATGACCCTGCAACCGGCGTCATGCGCCACGCCGATGCTGGCTATGAGGACGCCGTGGATTGTGCGCGGCAACAAAAGCTGCACTTGCCGATGCTGTAAAGAAAGGGGCGGCACAGGGTGGCCGTCACGGCCAGATCATGCCGAGTGCAATGGCGTTCGTGCGTTTTGCACTCAGATTGCATTCAGCGCCCGTGCCTCGTAGTAGCAGCCGGACAGGAGATTCCAGTCCCAACTACGAGAGGAACGAAATGAACGTCATTTCTGTCAACGCTACCTTGCTCGCCGCCCTGATCGGATCGGGCCTGGCGATGGGCCTGAGCAGTCCTGCCTACGCGCAAGGGCGGCCGCAGGCCGCAGGGCAATCCGCCGAGCAGGACGAAGATCCGCGCGCTGCGCGGCGGCACGCGCGTGAACAGGCGCAGGCGAAAGCGCAGCAAGGCCGCGAAGACCAGGGGCAGGCCAATGATGGCAATGCCAATGCGGCAGCGGCGCAACAGCGCGCGCAGGACATTGCCCGGCAGCGCGCCGAGCAGGTCCAGCAGCGCGCGCAGCTGCAACAGCAGCAACAGCAGGCGCAGCAGCAGCAAAGGCAACAGCAGGCTCAGCAGCTACAGCAAGCGCAGCAACAGCAAGCGCAGCAACGGCAGGCGCAGCAGCAACAACAGGCGCAAGCGCAACAGCAGCAGCAGCGTGCAGCGATGATGGAACAGCGCCAAGCACAGATGCAGCAGCGCCAGGAACAGATTCGCGCGCAGACGCAGCAGCGCAACGCCGAGCGCGATTCGCAGATGCAGTCCCGTGATTCGCAGATCCAGTCGCGCGAAGCGCAGATGGAAGCGCGTCGTGAAACACAGCGCGAGCAAGCCGGCCAACGCGCATCAGCGCAAGCTGAAATGCAGGACCGTCAGCGGCGCGATGGGGCATCGGCAGCCATGGCGGCCCGACAGGCCCAGGTCGAGGCGCAGCAGCGACAGGCGCAAGCGCAGCGCGAAGCCCAGCAACGCAACGTGCAGGGACAGCGCGCGCAAGATTTTGCCGAGC
The DNA here is from genome assembly GCA_043717405.1 of Gammaproteobacteria bacterium. GTDB lineage: Bacteria > Pseudomonadota > Gammaproteobacteria > Xanthomonadales > Xanthomonadaceae > Arenimonas. The sequence goes on along the minus strand of JAYSXN010000210.1, from coordinate 1,437 downwards.
GCCAGCAGAACGCTCGCCAGCGCGCAGACGACATGCGCGCGCAGCGCGGCAATCGCAACGAAGGTGACCACGCCGGACCGATGGGTCCGGCAACCGAAGGCCGCGGACGCGATGGGACGCCGCGCGGCAGCTTCGATCCAGGAGCGGGTGGCCGGATCCATCCTGGAGACGGACGTATAGGCCAGGACAACCGCGGCCCGCCCCGGCAGCGGATCCCGGAGCAGCAGACGCAGGTGTTGATCCAACAACAGCGTCGCCAGGCGCAGCACTACAACCAGCTCGTCCTGGAGCGGCAGCTGCCGCGTGCGCGCGAGCAGACGCAATACCTGCAACAGCATCGGCGCTATTCGCAGTACCGCTACCAGAGCCGCTACTGGGACCGCCTGCGCCAGCAGCAGTCGCGCTACAACTGGCAGACCTACAACTATTACGACGACCCGTTCTTCTACACCGGCAACGACTACCGCTATTACCGCGGCGGCAATTATTACTGGACGAATGAGTATGGCGGCGAGTTGCTGCAGCAAGCGGTCGACCTGGGCTATCGCGAAGGCATCTACGCGGGACGTGCCGACCGTGAGGACGGATGGCGATTCGACTACCGCAGCTCGTACGTCTACCTGGATGCCAACCTCGGCTATCGCGGGATTTACGTGAGCCAGTACGAGTACAACTACTACTTCCGGCAAGGCTTCCGCCGCGGTTACGAAGACGGCTATTACGGTCGCCGCCACTATGGCCGCTACTCCGGTGGCAACAATGCGATCTTCGGCTCGGTGCTGTCGGTGATACTCAACCTGCAGCAATACAACCGCTACTGAGTTTCAGGCGTTGTGCAAAAAGAAAGCCCGGCATTGCGCCGGGCTTTTTTCATGCGTCGACGCTGTGCACGCGCCATGCCGGGAAATGCGTGCCGGGCGCTACGTCGGCGAGCAGGTCGCAGGCAAGCAGTCCATCATCGCTGCCAGCCTCGCACAGGTAAACCGCTATCGCGCCACGCGGCTGGTCACAGCGGACCAGCCAGTAATCTTCGGGTGCCGTGGCGCGGACGCGCAGGTAATCTGCATCCAGATATGAGGAGGCATTGGCTTCCAGGATTTCACGGCCGGCGCTGCTGACGATGCGTCGCACCGTGGCGATCTCCGCGTCCACTCCAGTGCCGGGGGGCAGCGCATCCACTTGCAGCCCGTGGCGTTGCAGGTGTTGCGCGATGGGCCCCGGCACGGCGTATCCAAAAGGGCGCTCGACATCGTGGTCACTGGTGAACTTGCCGATGTAGGGCACGGTGACGGTGATGGGGGCGCCGTCGAGCGTATAGGGCTCGCAGGTCAGCACGTCTATGCTGCGGTCGGCGAACTCCTCAAGGCGGTAGCGAACCGCGATGCGTTCCGGCGGCAACTGGCACGCGTCCAGCATGGCGGTGATGACATCGCCGTG
>JAYSXN010000209.1:0-1671 GCA_043717405.1 Gammaproteobacteria bacterium | reverse complement strand
TGCTGGGCAACCACGACCTTTCGTTGCTGGCCATTGCGCAGCGCAGCGAAACCGACCAGGCGAAGGTCAACCCGGACCTGCGCCGCGTGCTGTTTGCTCCGGACCGCGACGTCCTGATCGACTGGCTGCGTCAACAGAAATTCCTGCACGTCGACCGCAGCCTGGGATTTGCCATGGTGCATGCGGGACTGGCGCCGAAGTGGACGTTGAAGATTGCCGAGGCGCGTGCACGCGAGGCGGAAGCCGAATTGCGCAGCGATGGCTTCCGCAAACTGTTGCGCAACATGTACGGCGACAAGCCAATGTGGCATCCCAAGCTGACCGGACCCGATCGCTTCCGCGCCATCGTCAACGTGTTCACGCGCATGCGCTACTGCACGCCCAATGGCCGAGTCGGCTTCGAGGAAAAAGGCCGGCCGGGCACCCAGAAGCCGGGCTTGTACCCCTGGTTCGATGTACCGGGACATGCGCCACGCGAGTTGCCGATGGTCTGCGGCCACTGGTCCACGCTGGGGCTATTCATGGGCCTGGGCATCTACGGCATCGACACCGGCGCGGTGTGGGGCGGCAAGCTGACTGCGCTGGAGTTGGGACAGGAGTTGCGCCTGCACCAGGTGCCGGGGCGGATCGTGCCGGCCAATGAACTACGCCGCGCAGGCTGACGCGCGGCGCTCGCGGCCTCAAGGGCGTCGGCGGTAATCCACGTCCTCGTAGGCATACTCATTGCGTGCATCGGCCGCGTGCGCCTGTAGATGCACTGCCAGCCAATGCGACTGATCGAACGAGGGGAAGAAGGCATCGGCGCCGCTGACTTCGGTATCCACGTGGGTCAGGTAGAGGCGGTCGGCAACCGGCAGGGCAAGTGCGTAAATTTCGCCGCCGCCAATGACCATCACTTCATCACCGTCGGCCCGTTGCATGGCCTCCTCCAAGCTCGACACTGCGTGCATGCCGTCGAATGGAACAACGCCGCGTCGGGTAAGCACCAGATTCTGCCGTCCAGGCAGCGCGCGGCCCAAGGCCGTGGCGGTGCGGCTGCCCATCAGGATGGGCTTGCCCAGGGTCAGCACCTTGAATCGTTTCAGGTCATCGGCCAGCCGCCAGGGTAACTGCCCACCGCGACCAATCGCATGCCGCCGGTCGAGGGCCGCGACCAGTGACAAGCTGCGCGACCGCGCAGCGGTCACCTGCGCCATGTGCACGGGCACATCACAAACCGGCCTTCAGCACATCACTCAGCCGGCCCTTGATGGCTTCCGGCCAGGTGCCCTGGTATTCGACATCGGCAAGGCACCAGATGCCATCGGCATCACGATCGAGCACCACGCTATCGGTCCAGCGTGTCGCCTCTCGGCCGTTGCCACGACTCATTGCCACCGCTACGCGCGCGCCGCCAGCAATCGCTACCGCCATGTCCGCTTTGGCAACCTGCGGTCCGTCGGCAAGGCTGCTGAAGACATCGCCATCAATCCAGGGCGTGGCCCCGCCGGGATGCGCTGCGACGTATTGCTGTCGTCGTGTCCGCGCCTCGTCGATCAGCGCTCCGAGCTGTGGGCAAAGGAAAGCGTTGTAGGCATTCATCGATCCGGCGTCAGGCACAGCATGCGTGTGCAGGCGCTGATGCATGAGGTAGAAATCGTTGGCCAGCTCTACTGCGCCGGCGGTGGATTC
>JAYSXN010000208.1:0-1675 GCA_043717405.1 Gammaproteobacteria bacterium | reverse complement strand
CAGTGGCGTGCCACCCGAACTCGCAGTCACCGAACTCTCGCTCACGTTGAACTGCTGGTCGCTCGCGTTCTCGATCCAGACGCGGAGAAATCCGGCCTTCTTGTCCAACGGCACGAAGCTGACGGCCAGGTTGCCGACCGTGTTGCCTGTGACGAGCACCGCGTGGCCGTCCGAGAAGCGGATTTCCTGTCCTGCCCCAGGGACTGGCGAAAACTCGCGTTCCTTGGCAAAGGCCAAGTTCGGGACCGAAACGGTAGCGCTCGCCAGGCAGGCGAGAAAAATCAGTTGGCGCATTCCGTCCTCCCCAGGGCGGTAGGACGCAACTCTACGACAGGTTCAGAGGCGGCGGCGCGCGGAGAATCATCTGGCGCGTCCATTTAGTGACCGCGGTCCGAAATCAGCGCTGTAAATATTTCACACGCGATCAATCGCGGTCCCGGTTTCGGGTATGTTCGCCTCTCGCTACCCACACCGGAAAGGCGCGCATGGCATTCGTTCTCCTGATCCTCCTGTTCCTGGGTGCCATCGTCCTTCTGGCCCTGATGAAGAAGAAGCCCGGTTCGGATGACGGAAACATTGGCTATCCCTACCAAGCTGCAGGGCCGCTATTCTCTTCGGCGGAGCGTTCGTTCCTCGGTGTGCTGGACGCAGCGGTGGGGTCCGAGTACCGCGTCTTCGGCAAGGTGCGCGTGGCAGACATCGCCAAGGTGCGGACTGGATTGGGCAATTCAGCACGGCAGGGTGCGTTGAACCGCGTTGCGTCCAAGCATTTCGATTTCGTTGTGTGCCGCGCGACCGACATGGCCGTGGTAGCCGCGATCGAGCTCAATGACAAGTCGCACGCCAGCCAGCTAGCGCAAGCCCGGGATGATCTGCTGGCAAAGGTCTGCCAGGCTATCGGCCTGCCCTTGCTCACGGTTCCGGCGAAGATGTCCTACGTCATCTCCGAGCTGCAGGCAGAATTTTTGGCGGCCATCGCGCGAAAGTAGACCTGCCCCTGAATCGTTGACGCGACTGCCAGGCGGCGCCGTGAATTCTCGCCTGCTGGTGCGCGCCTGCTTGAGTGCTTTCGAAATCTGCACAGCCAGGCGCGCGTGCCGCGCATCAGGGGATCGCCCGAGTCGCTTAGCGCTGGACTTTGACCACCACCTTGCCCTTGGCCCGCCCTGTCTCGAGGTATGCCAGCGCCTCTGCACTCTGCTCAAACGGAAACACGCGATCTATCACCGGCCGTAGCACGCCGGTGTCGATCAGCGCACCAAGCTCCCGCAACTGCGCCCCACTCGGCGACATGAAGAGAAACGAGTAGGTCACGCCGCGCCGCCGTGCGAGCCGGCGGATGCGCATGCTCAGCAGCCGCATCACCTGCTCCTTGACCCACCCCAACTTCCACTCACGCGCAAACGCAGGATCCGGCGGTCCCGACACCGACACCAGCATGCCGCCAGGCTTGAGCACGCCCAGCGAGGCCTCCGTCGTCGCGCCGCCCAACGTGTCGAACACCACGTCGTAGTCGCGCAGCTCCGTCGCGAAGTCCTCGGTCTTGTAGTCGATCACCCGGTCGGCGCCCAGCGCCCGGACCCAGTCGACGTTCGCGGTGCTCGTCGTCGTCGCGACGTAGGCGCCGCGGTGCTTGGCCAGCTGGATGGCGACGGTGCCCACGCCGCCGGAGCCC
>JAYSXN010000207.1:0-5123 GCA_043717405.1 Gammaproteobacteria bacterium | reverse complement strand
GCACATTGCCGGCAACCGCATCCCAGATACCGGAGCGCTGGATCTTGCGCGGCTGGAAGACTATGTCGCCGTCCGACAGGACCACCGGCAGGCCCAGTGATCGCAGATGCGCGATCGCATCCAGCGCGCCGGGATACAGGCGCTGAGCGAACGGATACTCGAGCACGAAGGCGGACAGCTGCAGCAGGTCAGGGTCCGCATCGAGTCCCACGCGGAACTGCTGCAGCGCCGCCAGGTAATCGGCGTAACCCAGTTGATCGCGAAGCTGCGCGTAGATCTGCCAGTAGCGCTCGCTTTGTTCCGCGCCGAAATCTCGCAACAGGCGTGCGCGCAACTCCGCACCGAAGGCATCGTTGTCGAGCAGGGTGTTGTCGACATCCAGAAGGAACACCACCGGCGGCGAGCTCAGCATGGCGTACTGTTTTCCGCCACCGGGTTGTGCCAGCCTTCGCGGCGGCTGACGATCTTCGCAGCGGCTGCCGGGCCCCAGCTGCCCGGCTCGTATGGGGCGATGTCGTGCAAGTCCGCGCCGCCGATCACCGGCTCGACCACGCGCCACGCCGCTTCGACGCTGTCATCGCGGGTGAACAGCGAGGCATCGCCACGGATGGCATCACCGAGCAGCCGTTCGTAGGGCGATTTCTCGCGCTTGGGGCTACTGCGCGCGACCAGTTCGATCTGTTCGCCTTTCATTTCCTCACCCGGAGTCTTGACCCGGGTGCCGGCGGAGATGACCACTTCCGGACTGAGCCGGAAGCGGAAGTAGTTGGATTCGCGCGAGTTCACTTCGTCGAACACGGCTATCGGAGGTCGCTTGAGATCGACGATGACTTGCGTCGTGGTGATCGGAAGGCTTTTTCCCGCGCGGATGTAGAACGGCACGCCAGCCCAGCGCCACGTATCGATGTGCAGGCGCAGCGCGGCGAAAGTTTCCACGCGCGAATCCTTGGCTACGCCTGGTTCGTCCAGGTAGCCGCGGAATTGCCCGCGCACCACTTCGGCCGGGTCGAGCGGACGCATGGCGCGGAACAGGCGCAGTTTTTCGCTGCGCATCGATTCCGGGTCGCGACCGATCGGCGCGTCCATCGCCAGCAACGCGATCACCTGCAGCAGATGGTTCTGCACGACGTCGCGGATCGCGCCGACCTCTTCATAGAAGCTGCCACGTCCCTGCACGCCGAAATCCTCGGCCATGGTGATCTGCACGCTGTCGACGTAGGTGCGGTTCCAGATGGGCTCGAGGAAGCTGTTGGCGAAGCGGAAATACAGCAGGTTCTGCACGGCCTCCTTGCCCAGGTAATGATCGATGCGGAAAACGGAGGTTTCTGGAAAGACCTCATGCAAGGTCCGGTTCAGCGCCTGCGCGGAGGCCAGGTCGCGGCCGAACGGTTTTTCCACGATCACCCGCGCATTTTCTGCGCAGCTGGCCCCGGCAAGGCCCTGCACGACGGTTGCGAACATGCTCGGCGGGATGGCCAGGTAATGGATCGGGCGCACGGCGCTGCCGAGGGCTTCCTTGAGCCGCTGGTAGGTGGCCGGGTCGTTGTAGTCGCCGTCGATGTAGCGCAACAGCCCGCACAATTTGGCGAACGCCACTTCGTCCACTCCGCCATTGTTCTGCAGGCTGTCGTGGGCGCGATCGCGGAGTTTTTCCAGGCTCCAGCCGCCGCGCGAGACGCCGATGATCGGCAGGTCGAACTGGTCGCGCACGATCATTGCCTGCAAGGCGGGAAAGATTTTCTTGTAGGCCAGGTCGCCAGTGGCGCCGAAGAACACGAATGCATCCGCACGGGGTGTCGCCATCGTCGCCATCGTGTTGCGCCTCTCCATGGGTTTTGCTGGCGCGCTCCCGCCCGTGCCTGGCATTCGGGATGATCGCAGAGGCGGCCGGTCACTGCCTCTGCCTGGCGGCGCTGCCCCGGGCGGCCGTTAACGCGGTGGTCAGCGGCGGGGCTTGTCAATGTAATAATGTGCTGTTACATTGCTTCGCATGAAACGCCGCGACCTCAGCGCAGTTCCGCCTGTGCCCAAGCCCGATTCCCTGCAGCCGCTGCTGCAGGCCATCCTGGCGATGAACGATGGCGCCGAGCTGCGCGCCCTGCTCGACGACCTGTGTACGCCGGCGGAACTGGAAGCCATTGCCGACCGCTGGCGGGTCGTGCCGCTGTTGCTCGAAGGCGTCGCCTACCGCGACATCCACGAGCGCACCGGCGTCAGCGTGACCACCGTCGGGCGCATCGCACGCTGCCTGGACGCCGGTGCGGGCGGCTACCGGCTGGCGGCACAGCGCGTGCTCGATGCGCCCGGGAGCAGCGGCGGGCCGGCACCGGCATCGGTCACTGCGCAAGCACCCCTTCGCGCACATCGAAGCGTCACGCCACGCCGGGGCGCGCACCAAAGGTAAGCCTAAGCAACACGCCTTACCGTACGACACCCAAGCCCAAACCGCTGAATGCGACACCACGCCAACCAGAAGGATGCCCGCGTCATGCGGAGCCACGATCGACTACGCATTGCCATCCAGAAGTCCGGGCGCCTGAGCGGCCCGGCGCGCGAGTTGCTGGCGCGCGCGGGCCTGGGTTTCCGCGAGAGTCCCGACCGCTTGTTCTGCCACGGCGATGTCTTGCCTATAGACCTGTTGCTGGTGCGCGACGACGACATCCCGGGCCTGATTGCCGAGGGCGTGTGCGACCTTGGCGTGCTGGGACGTAACTTACTGGATGAAAATGCGGCGCGCCTGGCGGCGGCGGGCGAGGCGCCGGAACATTCGCAGCTGCGCACGCTGGGTTTTGGCCGTTGCCGCTTGTCGGTGGCCGTGCCGAACGATTGGGACTGGAGCGGCAGCGCATCGCTGCAAGGCCGGCGCATCGCCACCAGTTACCCGCACCTCCTCGGCGCATGGTTGCGCCAGCAGGGCGTGACGGCCGAAGCGGTGGTGCTCAGCGGCTCGGTGGAAATCGCGCCGCGGCTGGGCAAGGCCGATGGCATCTGCGACCTGGTCTCCAGCGGAGCCACGCTGGTTGCCAACCAGCTGCAGGAAGTGGCGGTGGTCCTGGACAGCGAAGCCGTGCTGGCCGGGCCGGCGCAGCCGTTCACGGATGTGCGCGCCGATCTGGTTTCGATGTTGCTGCGTCGCCTCGACGGCGTGCTGAGCATGAAGGCCAGCAAGTTGCTGCTGTTTCAGGCACGGCGCAGCGCCTTGCCTGAAATCATGAAGCTGCTCACCGACGCCGAGCCACCGACGGTCACCACCATCGATGGGCGCCGTGATGAAGTTTCGCTGCAGGCGCTATGCCGCACCGCGATGACCTGGCAGCGCCTGGAGGACATGAAACGCGCGGGCGCGCACAGCTTGCTGGTGTTGCCCGTCGAGCAGATGCTGGCATGAACATCGTGAGTTGGTCGGCACTGGATGCTGGTGCGCGGGCAGCGCTGCTTGGACGGCCAACCGCGGCTGCGGCGATCGATGTGCATGCGGTGGTAGCGCGCATCATCGATCAGGTGCGCGCGGACGGCGATAGTGCGCTCAGCGCGCTCACCCGCCGTTTCGAAGGCGCTGAACTGGCGGATTTCGCGGTGAGCGCGGACGAATTTGCGCAGGCGCAGGCCAGTCTGGCGCCGACATTGCTGCGCGCTCTGGTTGAAGCGCACGAGCGCATCAGCGCATGGCATCGCGCCGGCATGACTGCGCCATTCGAAATCGAGACGGCGCCGGGCGTGCGCTGCGGACGCATCCTGCGCGGTATCGGCCGGGTTGGCTTGTACGTGCCTGCGGGCAGCGCCGCGCTGCCCTCGACGGCGCTGATGCTGGGCGTGCCAGCGCAACTGGCCGGATGTGCGGAAATCATCCTGTGCACGCCGCCGCAGCCTGATGGTCGGGCCAACGCCGCGGTGCTCGCTGCCGCGCAGCTGTGCGGCATCGGGCGCGTGTTCAAGCTCGGTGGCGCGCAGGCGATTGCCGCGATGGCTTTTGGTACCGCGAGCGTGCCGGCGTGCGCGAAGCTGTTCGGCCCGGGCAACCAGTTCGTCACTGCGGCCAAGCAACAGGTGTCGATTGCGAGCCAGGGGCCGGCCATCGACCTGCCCGCGGGCCCGTCGGAACTGCTGGTGATCGCCGACAGTGGTGCCCACGCCGGCTTTATCGCCGCTGATCTTTTATCGCAGGCCGAACACGGCGCTGATTCGCAGGTGCTGCTGATCAGTGACGACATCACGCTGCTTGAGCGCGTCAATGAGCAATTGGAACTGCAGCTGGCAGACTTGCCGCGCGGCGCCATTGCCCGGCAGTCGCTGCGACATGCACGCGCGGTGGTGGTTGATTCGCTCGCCGAAGCGTTCGCCATCAGCAACCGTTATGCACCCGAGCACCTGATCCTGGCGCTGCGCGATCCCGAGTCGTGGCTGCCGCACGTGCACTGCGCCGGATCGGTGTTCCTGGGTGATTTCGCACCGGAGGCGGTCGGCGATTATTGTTCCGGGACCAACCACGTGCTGCCAACCGACGGCGCGGCGCGCGCCTGTAGCGGCCTGTCGGTAGCCAGCTTCCAGACCAGCATCAGTGTCCAGTCGCTCAGCCAGAACGGGTTGGCGGGCATTGGTGCCAGCGCCGTGACCATCGCGCGCGCGGAAGGCCTGGAAGCACATGCGCGCGCCGTGCTGCTGCGGCTGCAAGCGCTGCCCGATGATGGCGAGCGCGACGTTTTTGAAACGACGCTGCCTGATGCGTGCGCGCCCTCCATCAACGGCTCCGCGCTGCAACCGGAAGCGTCGCCATGAGCGACGTGCTGGAGCTGCTGCGTCCTGACCTGCGTGACTTTGCCGGCTACGCATCGGCGCGCCGCATCGGTGGGCGCGGCTCGGTGTGGTTGAACGCGAACGAGTCGGCCACCGCCTCGCCCGCTGACGCGAGCGGCGTACTGCATCGTTACCCGGAACCGCAGCCAGTCCTGCTGCGCGCGCGCCTGGCGGAGCTCTACGGGGTAACGCCGCAACAGTTACTGGTGACTCGCGGCAGCGACGAGGGCATCGACCTGCTGGTGCGCGCCTTCTGCCGCGCCGGGCGCGATGCCGTGGCCATCGCGCCGCCCTGCTTCGGCATGTACGCGGTTTGCGCGCGCGTCCAA
>JAYSXN010000206.1:0-5127 GCA_043717405.1 Gammaproteobacteria bacterium | reverse complement strand
GCCGAGCAACTGGGTGATTGCATCGATTGCTCCATATGCGTGCAGGTCTGCCCAACGGGCATCGATATCCGCAACGGCCTGCAATATGAATGCATCGCTTGCGGCGCCTGCATCGACGCTTGCGACGATGTCATGGACAAGATGGGCTACGAGCGCGGATTGATCCGCTACACCACGCACAACGCCATCGAAGGCAAGCCAACGCGCGTATTGCGTCCGCGGGTTCTGCTCTATGGAGCCTTGCTATCGAGCCTGCTTCTGGGCTGGGGCTGGGGCGTGACGCACCGCAGTCCTTTCATTGCCGAAGTCCTGCGAGATCGCAACACGCTGTATCGCGTGGCCGACAATGGCCAGGTCGAGAATGTGTATACGATGAAGCTGGTCAACAAGCTGGAAGTTCCCCAGGCGTTCCACATCGTCCTGATTGACGACCACTCCGGGATACGATTGCTCGATGGCGCGCTGCAGGTCCGCGTCGCTGCCGGCCAGGTGCTTTCCCTGCCGATGGTCCTGCAAGCACCGGCGTCGCTGAAAAACCGGCATGGCATCGGCTTCTTCGTCGAGTCGGATGATGGCGGTTTGCGCAAGCAGGTCGACAGCAGCTTTTTTGGGCCGATGTGATGCAGCGCGAGCGTGAAGCCTGGCGGGAACCGATGGTGTGGCTGGTCACCGCCCTGCCACTTGCGTCGGTGGTGGCCGGTGTCTGGCTGCTGCTATCGGCCGTCCACAGCGGCGGCGATGATGCCATTGCCGATACCGTGCAGCAGACCGGCCAGATGCAGGTCAGCAATCTCGATCCCGACACGACTGCCCGACAGGCTGGAATGAGCGCGGTGCTGCGCGTGGGCGATGGCGAGGTTGAAGTTTTTCCGGCGACGGGTGATTTCGACCGGCGAGCCGTGCTCAGTTTGTCGCTGCGCCATCCCACCCTCGCCATCGCCGACCAGCAATTGCAATTGCAGCCGACCCGGAACGGCTGGCGCGCCTCGACCAGACTCGACACCGGCCACGACTGGAAGCTGCAGTTGGGGCCGCCAGGCAGGCAGTGGCGCATCGTAGGCCGGCTGTCCAGGGGCGTGCAGGCGACTCGACTCGCGCCCGCGCTGCAATGAGCGCGCAGAATATTCGAAGTCTTTGCGCCAGCACCGCTGATGGCGTTGCGACCGCTGATCTGGCGGCAATGCGCGGCAGTACCGATAACGGCATTGGTGCTTATGTCGATGCGGCCACTCATGTCGGTGTCGCGGCTGAAGCGGTCGCTGCTGCCTGCTATCACTGCGGCGAGCCGTCACGGGATCTGATACTCGAGCTCGTCGACGGGCGCGCGGAACCTTTCTGCTGCCGTGGCTGCGCCGCGGCGGCATCATGGATCCGCAGCGCCGACCTCGGCGCTTATTACCGCCTGCGCAGCGAGCGCGCAACCCGCGTGGGCATGGCTGATGCCGACCTCGGCGCCTGGGATTGCGATGAACTGCTTGACTCGCACGTGCGCGAGGTAGACGGCTGCCGGGAAATCACCGTGCTGGTTGAAGGCATGCGCTGCGCTGCCTGCGCCTGGTTGATCGATCGTGCCTTGACGCGCGAGGCTGGCGTGAGCGAAGTAGTGGCAAACGCCATCACCGGGCGCGTACGCATCACCTGGAATCCGGCGCTCACGGCGCTTTCATCGCCATTGCGTCGCCTGTTGTCGCTGGGCTACCGGCCCTACCTGGCAGCTGGCGAAAATATCGAACGCGAACGCCGGCAGGCGCGCAATCGCTGGTTGCTGCGCGTAGGCGTCGCTGGCCTTGGTGCCATGCAGGCGATGATGTTCGCGGAAGCATCGTACTTCGACGTCGCTGGCCAGATGTCGCTGCCCACCCGAGATTTCCTGCGCTGGATGACGTTCCTGGCGGCAACGCCGGTGGTCTTCTATTCGGGGTGGCCGTTCCTGGCCGGCGCGTGGCATGAATTGCGCACCCGCGTTGTCGGCATGGATAGCCTCATTGCGGGGTCCACGTTGCTGGCGTACTTCGCCAGCCTGGTGGCGACCGTGCGCGGCGGACCGCAGGTCTGGTTCGATGCGGCGGTGATGTTCGTATTCCTGCTGTTGATCGCGCGCGCGCTCGAGCAACGCGCGCGCGCCGCGGCCAGTGCCCAGGTCGATGCCCTGGCCCGTGCACGCCCGGCCTTCGCAACGCGTGAGCTTCACGGCGGCAGGCGCGAGTGGCTGCCGGTGCATCGCCTGCAAGTCGGCGACATTGCCTGCGTGGCGGCCGGCGACGTCGTTCCCGCAGACGGCCGGTTGCTCGATGCGCGAGCCAGCTTCGAGGAGGCCTTGCTCACCGGCGAACCACTGGCAGTGCACAAACACGAAGGCGACCTCGTGTTGGCCGGAACGCTCTGCCTGGCGCGGCCAGTGCGCTTGCGCCTGACCGAAGTCGGCAGCGCGACGCGATTGGCGCAGTTGACCCGACTGGTAGAACTTGCGCAAGAACACCGTCCGCGACTTGCGCGCCTGGCCGACCGCGTGGCTGGCCGCTTTGTCGCCATGTTGCTGCTGGTCGCGGCGTCGACCTGGCTGGCATGGCACTGGAGGCAGCCCGAGCGCGCCTTCGAAGTAACGCTGGCGCTGCTCGTGATCAGTTGTCCTTGTGCCTTGTCGCTGGCCGTTCCGGCGGTGCTTGCCTCGGCGCATGGGGCCCTTGCGCGACTCGGCGTGTTGTCGGTGCGCGCAGAAGCGCTGGAACAGTTGTCGCGCGTCACCGATGTGGTATTCGACAAGACCGGTACGTTGAGCGACGGCGCGCCAGCACTCGCCTCGGTCGATGTTTTCGGCGGCTTCGACAGGAAGCGCGCGCTGGACATTGCCGCCGCGCTGGAAATCGATAGCGGGCACCCGCTGGCGGCCGCATTCGCCCTGCACCGAGCGCACGTTCGCGCAACGCAGGTCGAAACCGTTGCTGGACTCGGCGTGCGTGGCCTGGTCGGCGGTGCCGCATGGCGACTGGGCCAATCTTCTTTCGCCGCTGGCGGAGCTGACGATGGCAATCTGTGGCTGGGCGACGGCGCGAATGCTGTGGCGCGCTTTTCAGTGGAAGAGACGCAGCGTCCGGACTGCGCAAGGGCATTGGCCGCGCTTCGGGCCGCAGGACTCGTTCTGCATCTTTCCAGCGGCGACGGCAGCGCGACCGTTGGGCAGTTCGCATCCAGGCTCGGTATTGCCGATGCGCGATCCCGTCAATCGCCTGGCGATAAGTTGGCGATGATTCGGGAACTGCAAGGCCAGGGCCGGATCGTGCTCATGATCGGGGACGGGCTCAACGACGCGCCGGTGCTTGCGGGCGCCGATGTTTCGATAGCGATGGCCAGCGGCGCTTCGCTGGCGCAGCGCTCCGCTGACCTGGTGCTGACGGCAAACGCCTTGCTGCGGATTCCGCAGGCCATCGCCATTGCCCGGCGCGCGCGACGCATCATCCGTCAAAATATTGCCTGGGCGGTGGCCTACAACCTGCTGGCGCTGCCAGTGGCGGCGTGCGGGCTGGTTACGCCATGGATGGCTGCCGTCGGCATGGCCCTGTCGTCCCTGACGGTAACTGCAAATGCATTGCGCCTGGGCCGCAATCTGCCGTCATGAATATCCTGCTGATGTTGATTCCCCTGAGCCTGCTGCTCGGCGGTGCCGCCATAGGTGTCTTCGTATGGGCTGTACGCCGTGGGCAATTCGAAGACCTGCAGACTCCGGCGCTCGATATCCTCGCCGATGACCCGCTCGAGCCATCAATGCGCGCAACGAATGATGGCCGCTGACTGGCTCGCACTGAGCGCTGCGGCAACCGCCGGGTTGATGGGCGGCGTGCATTGCGCAGCCATGTGCGGCGGCATTGCTACCGGCTTTTCCGGACCGGGCAACGAGCGTCCAAGTTGGTGGCGCGCGTTGCAGCCCAACCTCGGCCGCGTGCTCGGATACACGCTTGCCGGCGCTGCGGTGGGGCTATTCGGCGCTGGCCTTGTGCAAGCGGCCCAGAATGAATGGCTGCGCGTAGGCCTGCGTGTGGCGGTGGGTGCGGTTATGGTCGTCGCAGCGCTGCGCCTGCTCGACCGCAAGGGCAGGTTGTCATTCCTCCCACCCGCGGGCGCCGGCGTGTGGCGCGTGCTGCGGCCGTTGCAGAAGCATCTTTTGCCCGCCAATTCCAGCTTGCGCCGCATTGGCCTTGGCATGCTCTGGGGCTGGATGCCTTGCGGGTTGAGCAGCACGTTGCTGGTCGCGGCCTGGCTGCAGGCCGACGCACTGAACAGTGCCGCGACCATGGCGGCCTTCGGCCTGGGAACGCTCCCGGTCATGCTGCCGCTGACCTGGTCAGGAGCGCGCTTGGGGCAACACCTGCAACGCGGCGGCTGGCGGTCGGCAGCGGGCGGACTCGTGTTGGCTTCGGGCATCATCACAATGGCTGCGCCTTGGCTGATGAGGGCCCCGATATTCAGCGGACTGTTGAGCGCATTGGGCTGTGTCGCCGCTCCGGTGTGAACACGTGGTGAAACACGGCATCGAATTGACTGCTCAGCGAGGCTTTGAAGTAATGACTGGCCTGTTCGCTCTCGGGCCGGTAAATCACGCCGATCGCACGCTCGAGCAGCGGCGCGACCAGTGCGTCGGCCGCTCCGATAGTCAACGGAAGGAAAAAGCGATCAAGGTGGGTGCTGTAGAACAAGTGCTCAAAGCTGTCCTTGTGTGCGGGTCGCACCCAGCGCCGTTCCGCCGGCGTATCCCAATCCCGCGCGGCGGTGACGTGACCGGTGTAGGTGGAGAAGCCGACCAGCAACGCCTGCGCAGAGCCGGTGCGAGATATGTGCCCATACCACGATCCGGCCTTCCTTCCCGCTGGCGCGCAGGTTCTGCCATAGCGCGAACAGGGTATTGACCATGTGCGCATCGCGGAGGTTCCAGGTATGCACACCTGGGCCGAACTCGTGATCGTGCCTGGTGCGACGCGTCTGTTCGAGGAACCAGGCGCACTGGAACAGGTGGCGGTCGTCGCCGCCGACTGGTTTGAGAAATGGCTGTAGCGCGGACATGCACACTCAGGAGACGGACATGACAACCTGGACATTGGTGGCGGATGAATTTCGGGCGCGCTTGTTCCAGGC
>JAYSXN010000205.1:0-5135 GCA_043717405.1 Gammaproteobacteria bacterium | reverse complement strand
CACGGGCTGCCACAGGAAAAATGCGTCTGTCGCAATAGCAGGTAAGCACTCTTGCCCCAGGCCGGATGGTCGCGCAACACCAGCTGCGCATCAGGCTCCGGTGCAACTTCGCCCTCATCCACTGGCGCGGTCCGGCTGGCGATCGAGGCGCTGCGTTGCTGGCCCTTGCCGACTGCGACCGATTGGTAATCCCAGAGGTTGCGCAGGCGCTGTGCTTCACGCAATGCGTCGGCATGAGTGCGCGCTTCGGGCAGCGTCAGCGCCACGGCGGTGGCAGCAGGACTGCCGGGAAACTGGCTGGTGACCTGGTCACCAAGAAACTCCGCGCCGGTCCAGTTGCCCGCAGCCCGCGCCGCCTGGTACTGCGCGAGCAATTGACGTGAGTGCGCGGCCTGCGTCGCGTCCAGCGGTTTGTCGCCGGTATTTTCCTGGCCTAAGCAGCCTGCGAGCGCCAGCGACGCCGCGCAGCAAAGCGCGAAGTGTCGAAACAGAGCCGGCGACTGCAAGATTTTCATGACGGCAAGCCCTTTGATTCGGCCAGCGCCTGCAGCAAGCGCATCTCGCTGTCGGCGAAACCGGCCTCGCGTCGCGCCGGCAAATTGAACGGACCGCGCAGCGACCCTTTCGCCACGCCGGAGATCAACTGGATAAATGTTGCTTCCGGTGGCAGACGGTCACGTTCGCAGCACCAGGCGAACCAGCGGCTACCGATGGCGACATGGCGTACTTCTTCGGCCAGGATGACTTCCAGGATGTCGGCGGAGGCGGTGTCGCCCAACTGGCGTAACTTGACGATCATTCCTGGGGTTACGTCGAGTCCACGGGCCTCCAGCACCCTTGGCACCAGTGCCATGCGCGCCAGGCAGGACCCGGCGGTACGCATCGCCATGTCCCACAGGCCGTCGTGCGCATCAAAGCTGCCATAGTCAAAGCCCAGTTGCTGCAGGCGCGTGATGAGCATCTGGAAATGACGCGCCTCGTCGCTGGCCACGCTCAGCCAGTCGTCGAGGAATTGCGCGGGCATGTCGCGGAAGCGGTAGGCGGCGTCGAGCGCAAGATTGATCGCATTGAACTCGATATGGCAAACCGCATGCAGCAAGGCGGCGCGGCCCTCGGCACTGCCCAGGCCGCGCTGCGGAAGCTCGCGCGGGTGCACGAGGCGTGGCAAGGGCGGTCGGCCGGGCGCGCTGATCGGCGGGGCCGGTGGTGCTGGCTCAGCGTCTGGTTCAAGCAGCGCTGCGCGCTGCGCCGCTAAAGCATTGACACGGTCGATCTTGTCCTGGGGAGCGCAAGCCTGCAGGCACTCGCGGAGCGCATCGAACATCGCGGTCTCTTGCATGACCGCGTCCTGCGCAGCGCCCTCAGGAGCCGCGGCGCTTGAGCTTGGATTCGTCATTGCGCGCCAGTTGCAGGCGTTCGAAATAACCTGGCTCGATCCCGGTGATGTACTTGCCGTCAAAGCAGGAGGAATCGAACGTGCTCAGCTTGTGCTTTGGCCCGGACACGGCGTCCTCGAGGTCGGCGAGGTCCTGGTAGATCAGCCAGTCGCAGCCGAGCAGCGTCTGGATTTCATCTTCGCTACGGTTGAAGGCCACCAGTTCGCTGGCTGCCGGCATGTCGATGCCGTAGACGTTGGGAAAGCGCACCGGCGGCGCCGCGGAGGCCAGGTAGACCTTGCGCGCGCCGGCATCGCGCGCCATCTGGATGATCTGCTGCGAGGTGGTGCCGCGCACGATCGAATCATCGACCAGTAGCACCACCCGGCCCTTGAATTCCAGCGGTATCGGATTCAGTTTGCGCCGCACCGACTTCACTCGTTCGCCCTGCCCCGGCATGATGAACGTGCGGCCGATGTAACGGTTCTTGATGAAACCCTCGCGGTATTTCACGCCAAGCACGTTGGCGATTTCCAGCGCCGCGTCGCGCGATGTGTCCGGGATCGGGATGACTGTGTCGATGTCATGGTCGGGGCGCAGGCGCAGGATTTTCTCGCCGAGCTTCACGCCCATGCGCATGCGCGCCTTGTGCACCGAGACATCATCCATCATCGAATCCGGACGCGCGAAGTACACGTATTCGAAGATGCACGGCGTGTGCTGCGCGGGTGGCGCGGCCATTTGCGTGAACAACTCGCCCGCCGTGGTCACGACCACCGCTTCGCCGGGGGCGACGTCGCGCAGTCGCGCAAAGCCAAGGATGTCGAGCGCGACTGATTCCGAGGCCACGGCATATTCCACGCCGGCCGCGGTTTCACGCCGGCCCAGCACCAACGGCCGGATCCCGTGCGGGTCGCGGAAGGCAACAAGCCCAAGCCCAAGCACGGCGGCGACGATGGCGTAGCCGCCCTTGCAGCGCCGGTGCACTCCCGCCACCGCGGCGATCGCCGCATGTGGCGTCAGCGTGCCCTGCTCGCGCAACTCGTGCGCAAAGATGTTGAGCAATACTTCGGAGTCCGACTCGGTGTTGATATGACGGCGGTCCTGCTCGAATACTTCCTGTCGCAAGGCATCCATGTTGATCAGGTTGCCGTTGTGCGCCAGCGCAATGCCATAGGGCGAGTTCACGTAAAACGGTTGCGCTTCATCGGAGCCTGCGGAACCTGCGGTCGGGTAGCGACAATGACCGATGCCGACGCTGCCGGTCAGCAGCAACATCTGGTCGGCGTGGAAGACATCGCTGACCAGTCCGTTGCCCTTGTGCAGCCGCAGCCTGCTGCCGTCGATGGTGGCGATGCCGGCGGCGTCCTGGCCGCGATGTTGCAGCACGGTCAGGCCGTCGTAGAGCGCAGAACCCACGTCGGTCAAGCCGACGATACCGATGATGCCGCACATGCGCATTTCTCCGCGGTGAAAGCCGCCGGCCTCAGGGATGGCGGACGACGATGCCCTTGCTGCCCAACTTGCCATTGACCGCAGTCAGCGCGACCAAGGCCTGCGCGCGATCGGCAAAAGGACCGACACGCACGCGGTAGCGCGCGCCTGCGTCGGTGTCCACGCGTTGCACGAAAGCACTGAAGCCCGCGCCGCGTGCACGGTCGCGCAGCGCGATGGCCTCGGCTTCCACGCTCGGTGCCGAAAGCTGCACGGCGAAGCCGGCGCCAGGCGCAGCCGGCGCGATGGCGAGCAAGGCGCTCGTCGGCGCGGCACCCGGTGTCGCGACAGGAGGCTTGAGCGCTGAGGGTGGCTTGATGGCAACAGGCGTTGGCCGGGTCGGTGCAGCAGAGGTCGCGGCAGCAGAGGTCGCAGCAGCATTATCAACTGTCGTCACAACTGCTACCGGCGCGTGCGCATCGAGCACGACCACCTTGCCCGATGAACCCGCCACCGTTTCCGCGCGAAGCCTGCCCGCCTCGGCCGCAGTGCGGTCGGCGTATGGCCCGACGCGAACGCGTAACGCCGGACCTGCGGCAATCGTCACGTGGTCTGCCACCACCGGAAGTCCGGCAGCGCGTAACCGTTGCACCAGCGCCTGCGCGTTGGCGATGTTGCCAAAACTGCCGATATTGACCACGTAGTCCCCCGCGCCAACGCTTGCCGAGGTGTTTGCTGTCGCCAGCGGGGCGGTGTTCGGCATAGCCGCAGGCGGGGCGGCGCCTGTCGGCGGCAGTGCCGCCGTGGCCGGTGCCGCGCTGCCCGGCACGACTGTCGGGGCTGGGTTGGAGACTTCGCCAGCGTCGGCTGTGGTGGCGACTGCGGCGGTAGCATCGGGAGCCGGCCGCGACGCCCCTGGATCCATGCCGAGCACGCCACCGGCGGGGGCAGTCTCCGGAACCGTCAGCGGCAGTTCGCGTGTTTCGAATTCCTGCCCCGGCTCGGCGGGCATGGTCAGCGGAACGGCGGCCGCATCCGGCTCACGCACCTCCGGCCCTTTCAGCAACATCGGCAGGAAAATAATGGCCAGCGCGGCCAGGACAGCGGCGCCGATCAGGCGCTGTTTCAGCGTGGAATCCATGCATGGGCCTGCGGCGAGGATGCAGCAATTATAACTGGTCGCGCGCCGCATCGGCCCGCAGCGCATCGGCCACGGTATGAAAGGAGCCAAACACGAGCACCCGTTCATCCGCCGCTACCATTGCCAGCGCTGCGGCCAGCGCAGCGGCGACGGTTGAGTGCGCGGTGATCCGCTCCGGCGCTATCCACCTGGACAGCGCCCCAGCGAGCTCTTGTCCTGAAAGGCCGCGCTTTCCGGCATCGTGTATCCCGGCGACATGCCAATGCCGTAGCAACCGATCAAGCGGCTGGACGATTCCGTGCAAATCTTTGTCGCGCAAGGCGCTGAACACCGCAACGGTGGGCCGGGGCTCACGCTCGAGCCAGGCGCCCAGTTGTCGCGCCGCCTGCGGGTTGTGCGCCACGTCGACCATCAGTTCCGGCTGCCTGCGCAGGCATTGCAGCCGCCCGCCGAGCGCGGCGTTGCGCACGCCGGCGACCAGCGCGGCGTCGGTGATTGTCAACGGCAGCGCGCGCAGCGCCGCGATTGCCGCCGCGGCGTTGGCGATCTGGGCTGGGGCGGCCAATCGCGGCAGCGGCAGCTCGATTTCAAAGCCGGGCTCGCGCCACGTCCAGCCTTGGGCGCCGATGTCCACCATGTAGTCGGCGGCGGCGCGGATCGCGCTTGCTCCGATGCGGTACGCGTGGCGCAGCACGGATGACGGCGGGTCACTTTCACCAAGCACGCACGGTTTGCCAGCGCGCATGATGCCGGCCTTGTCAGCGCCAATGGTTTCACGATCCCCACCCAGGAATTCCTGGTGGTCCAGGTCCACGGTGGTGATCACCGCAACATCGGCATCAACGATGTTCACCGCATCCAGGCTGCCGCCGAGGCCGACTTCCAGGACGGCCAGGTCGAGCGCGCTGTCTTGGAGTACCAGCAGGGCCGCCAGGGTTCCGAACTCGAAGTAAGTCAGCGGAATGTCACCGCGCGCACTTTCGATGCGCTCGAAAGCCGCAACCAGTATCGAGTCATCGACAGCCCTGCCCTGCACGCGCACGCGCTCGTTGTAACGCAGCAGGTGCGGCGAAGTGAAAGCGCCCGTACGCAAGCCCTGCGCCAGTGCGATTGCTTCCATGAAAGCGACAGTGGAGCCTTTGCCATTGGTACCGCCGATGGTCGCAACGCAGCGCCCGGGGCGG
>JAYSXN010000204.1:0-5139 GCA_043717405.1 Gammaproteobacteria bacterium | reverse complement strand
GCCCGCGTTGCGCCCTGCCATTCAAGCGGGCTTACCTGGGGAGGACCCATCGTCGCAGCTTTTCCTGCACCAACTGCCAGGACTACCTGTCCGACGTGCCGTTGCCGGTAGTGTTCGCAACCAAGCCGCGAAGAACTGTCCCGGTCAAAAAGGCCGGGACCGTGAAAAAATTGCTGCCTGCGAAGAAGGCGCCTGCGCTAAAAAAGGTGCCGGCCGTGAAGAAGGCGGCAGCGTCGAGGAAATCGCCAACCGTGAAAAAGGCAGCAGTGTCGAGGAAAACGCTGGCCGTGAAGAAGGCAGCGCCAAGGATTACGCCAGCTGCAAGACTGAAACCGGCCTCGTCACCCCGTGCCTGAGACATGGCGGCCGTAGCACCCCGCCACTGCTGAGTTCAGTGGCAGTTAACGGCAATTGCCCTTGAATGCAGTGACACGCCGCCGCTTCCACGCCTGACTTCCTGGCGCTGGACGACGGCCCAGGAGTGTCGCCATGGCCAGACCCATCTGGACCGGAACCTTGAGTTTCGGCCTGTTGAACGTCCCGGTTTCCCTGATGCCTGGGGAACGCAAGACCGACCTGCATTTTCGCATGCTCGATGCGCGCAACAATGCCGCGATCAAGTACGAGCGTGTCAACGCCGAGACCGGCGACGAGGTCGGCTGGAAGGACATAGTGAAGGCGTTCGAGTACGAAAAGGGCAATTATGTCGTGCTCGATCCGGAGGACATCAAGTCAGCCGCATCGCAGGGCCGTGAATCGGTCGAGATCGAGGCGTTCGTGGATGCCTCGGCGATACCCCCGCAGTATTTCGAAAAGCCGTACGTGCTCACTCCCGGGAAGAAAGCGGAAAAAGGCTATGTGCTGCTGCGCGAGACGCTCAAGGCCACCGGCAAGCTAGGCATTGGACGGGTTGTCATCCGCACCCGTGAATACCTGTGCGCAGTGCGGCCGGACGGTGATGCGCTGCTGTTGCTGCTATTGCGCTTCGCCGAGGAGTTGATCGAGGCCTCGGAATACAAACTGCCCACCGGCAATGCCGCCGAATACCGCGTCAATGACAAAGAGCTGGCGATGGCCAAGCAGCTGATCGATTCGATGGCCGGTGAATGGCGGCCGGAAGATTTTCGCGATGAATTCAAGGAGCGCCTGAGCGCGGTCATCGAGGAGCGCCTCAAGTCCAAGGGCCTGGTCAACGTCGAGCGCAAGGATGAGGCCGGCGAGGAAGCCACCACGAACGTCGTCGACTTCATGTCACTGCTGGAAAAGAGCTTGGCCAGCAACAGGCGTACGCCGGCGCGCGAGGAACGCAAGCCCGAGGCAAAGCCGACACGCGCGGCGAAAAACAGCGATGACGGTGACGCCGAACCCAAGGCCAGCGCCCGTACGCGAAAGCCGGCGAAGAAGGCTGCAACCAAAGCGCCGGCGCCCGGCAAATCCCCTGGCCGCCGCTCAGCCTGACCGCAAGCAGATGACAAGGAGTGTCTCTGATGGGCCTGCGCGAATATGCAAGCAAACGCCACTTCGCCGAAACGCCTGAGCCCGCCGATGATCGTGCACTGGGCATGTCGGCCCGTGCACGCACGGCGCCCATCTTCGTCGTGCAACTTCACCACGCCAGCAGCCGGCACTATGACTTCCGCCTGGAGATCGACGGGACGCTGAAGAGTTGGGCGGTACCCAAGGGCTCTTCGTTGCGGCCAGGCGAGCGCAGGCTCGCGGTTGAAGTCGAGGACCATCCGCTGTCCTAAGCCGGGTTCGAGGGCGACATTCCCGCGGGCAACTATGGTGCCGGGCATGTGCAACTGTTCGATCGCGGCACCTGGTCGAGCGAAGGGGATGCCGGCGACGCACTGAGCGCGGGCAAACTTGATTTTGAATTGCACGGCAGCAAGCTCAAGGGCGGCTGGAAGCTGATACGGACGCGTAATCCCGGCAAGCAACCGCAGTGGCTGCTGCTCAAGCTTGCGCAGGCTGGTCAGTTGATGCTTGAACGGCACCAGCGTGACTTCGTGGTCACTGCGCGCGCGCCGGTGCGCCGGTCGCGGTGCCGCTGCGCTGGGAGGACCTGGGGCGCATCAAGGCCGCCAACGCCTTCGACATGAAGTCTGCGGCACGCCGGGCCAAAAAACTTGCCGAAGATCCCTGGGCGCCTATGTATGAATTAAAGCAATCGCTGCCCGCCGGAAGCTGAGTTTCCGACGGACTGCACGCCTCAGATCGGATCGCGTTCCTCGCGCGGCCGCGTCTTGCGGTCGTTGAACAGACTGCTCGCCACCAGCGCTGCTCCAAGCAGGAAGGCGACCAGGAACAAAGTCAGAGCCAGCGCCGGATAGCCGAACACCTGCGCACGCGTCGGGATGCGCATCATCATCGCCGCGCCCAGGATCAGGCCGGCAGTGATCACGCCCACGGCGATGCGGTTGGCGATCTTCTGCATGCTTTCGATCAGCCGCGACTCCTCCAGGCCGGTGATATGCACGCGGAAGCGGTTGTCGGACAGCGTGCGCAACAGTTGCGACAGCCGGCGCGGCGATTCCCGGAGCAGCTCCTGCACCTCGAGCATGTCGCTGGCCAGGCGGTTGGCCGAAAACATGCTTTTCATCTGCCGCTGCAGCACGTTCTGCAGATGGTCTTCGATGATTTCCTTGACCTGCAGGTTGGGGTCGAGCGCGGAGGACACCGACTCCAGGTTCAGCAGTGTCTTGCCCAGCAATGGCAGTTCGGCAGGTGAGCGCAAGCCACAGGCGGCGCCGACACGAGTGAGCTCGAGCAGCAGCCGGCCCTCGGAATGCCCGAACGATGAAGACGATGAATATTGCGCGATCAGGCGAGCGGTCTCGCGGGAGAAATTGGCCTCGTCATAATCTTCAAGGCGTGTGCTGAGGTGGGTGAACGTCTCGGCAGCCTGCTCGCCGCGGCCATCAACGACGGCCAGCAGTAGTTTCAACAGCTGGTCGCGCATTCGAGGCGCCACGTGCGCGACCATGCCCAGGTCGAGGAGGGCCAGGCGGCCATCGGTGGTCAGCAGCACGTTGCCCGGGTGCGGGTCGGCGTGGATGAGTCCATAAACGAAAACCTGGTCCAGGTAGGCCCGCATCAGGTCCCCGGCGAGATTACCCAGCGATTCCGATGGGTCGATTCGACGCAATTCGGAAATGCGCGTGACTTTCTGGCCGGGAATCATTTCCATGGTCAGCACGCGGGCAGTGGAATAATCCCAGATCGGCTGCGGAACGGTGATGTTGGGATACGCCTCCAGATTGCGTGCGAAGGCTTCGAGGTTCTCCGCCTCGCGCCGATAGTCCAGCTCGCCCGACAGGGTCTTGCGGAACTCACCCACCCATTCCGAAAACCCGTAACGGCGCGGCTTGTCGCTGATCATGCCTACCGTGCCGGCCAGGCGGCTGAGCATGTCCAGGTCATCGCGCAGCGTCTGCGCCACATCCGGCCGCTGCACTTTCACCGCCACCTGGCGGCCGTCGCGCAAGGTTGCTGAATACACCTGGGACAGCGATGCCGAGCCGATCGGCGTGTCATCGAATGTCGCGAACAGCTTGCTGATCTTGAACCCGAGTTCGCTCTCCACGATAGCCCGCATGGTCGGCGCATCCACCACCGCAACGGCGTCCTGCATGCGCTCCAGCGCGGCAATGTAGGGCGCAGGCACGAAGTCTGGGCGGGTCGACAGCGATTGTCCGATCTTCACGAAGGTCGGGCCGAGGGCTTCCAGGTCGCGCGCGAAGTCCTCGGGAAGGCCTTCAGCGATGGTGCCGGTGTCGATGTCGGCGAACAACGGATCGTCCAGCGGGACGCCGGTAAGGATGCCGGCCTTGCGATATTTGAGGAAAAACCGGGCTATGGCGGTGATCCGATTGGCGTTCACGGAAGATCCTTCTTCAGAGAGGGCGCTGGGGCGTTGGCGATCAGGTCGGTTTAGAGGCATGCTAGACGGGCGGCTAAGCCACGGCCGCCCGGCAAGCTTAATCAGCGATTCCTGAACGTGGGGATTCAATCGATGGGAGTCAGTGCCCCGATGGGTAGCACCGATGTCACGAAGCTTGCCGAACTGGTTCGCCTCGAGCGCCAGTCATTGCTCGACGCGTGGCGGCGGCAGGTGCGTGACTTGCCGTCCGCCCGCAACCTGGATACGCCGACGCTCAACGACCACATCCCCGTGTTGATCGAGGAGATCGCGGTCGCGCTGCGCTCCCCAACTGACGCGACGATATCCGGGGCGATCGAGGAAGGTTCGCCGCCGGCGCACGGAGTACAACGCTACCAGGATGGCTTCGACATCGAGGAAGTTGTCGCCGAGTACAACATCCTGCGGGGCTGCCTGCACGATCTTGCCGACCGGCACGGGCTGAACCTGCAAGGCCAACCCTTCCACGTGCTTAACCGGGTACTGGACGGTGCCATCGGATCCGCCGTGCAAGCCTTCGCTGCGCAACGCGCGCAGGAAGTACAGCAACGGCGGCAGGAATACCTGGCCTTCGTGGCCCACGACCTGCGCACCCCGCTGAATGCGGTCGCGCTGGCGATGAATTTCCTGGAGCGCGGGCCGAACGAGAGTGGCAGCCGCGCTGAAAACGACGTTCTCTGGAAAATACTGCGTCGAAACGTGCAGCAACTTGAGTCCCTCGTCAGCAAGATCATGGTTGAAAACATCAACCTTGAAGTGGAAGCCGGCCTCAAACTTGCGCAAAGGCAGGTTGACCTGTGGGCGCTGGTGGAAACAGTGCGCGTGGACCTGCAGCTGATCGCGGAGAAGGCCGGGGCCACCCTCGTCAATGCCATTCCCGAGGACATCATCGCTTTCATCGACGCAAGCATGGTGCGCCGGATCTTCCAGAACCTCATCGTCAACGCGGTATCGTTCGCGCCCGAAGGGATGATCACCCTGGGCGCAAGGCGGCTCGATGAAGGCACCGCCGTCGAGTGTTTCGTGCGCGACAACGGCGCGGGAATTCCAGCCGACCGGCTGGCCTCGGTATTCGACAAGATGGAAAGCAGCGGCGGCGACGGCAGCAACGGCTCTGGCGTGGGTTTGGGCCTGGCCATCGTCAAGGCTTTCGTCGAGGCCCATGGCGGCCAGGTAAGCGTGGACAGCCGGGACGGCGAGGGCACCACGTTCAAGTT
>JAYSXN010000203.1:0-1686 GCA_043717405.1 Gammaproteobacteria bacterium | reverse complement strand
CGACACCGACTATCTTCGCTGGGTGGCGATGGGCGCCACCAACCCGGCTTACTGGGCCATAGAGGCGAACCGCCGCGCGCATGAGTACGGCACGAGCGACGAAACGCTGGCCAAGGCTGCGGTGCTGATGCGGCGCAATGCCGCCGGGAACCGCCTGGCGCGATTCCGCAACGTGACCACTGTCGACGAAGTCCTGGCCTCGCCGATGGTCTCCGATCCGCTCCACCTGCTGGAGATTTGCCCGGTCAGTGACGGTGCGGCTGCGGTGATCCTTGGCAGCGAGGCATTCGCCCGGCGTGCCGGAAACAAGCCAGTGCGAGTGGCCGGCTGTGCTGTTGCCACCGGCCAGTTCGGCGATCCCGCGCGGCGCATCCCTTCGATTTCTAGTAATGTACGGCCCGGCGTGTCACACACCAGCGAAGTGGTCACCGCGGTCGAACGGGCCATGACCATGGCTGGCATCGAGCACAAGGACATCGACCTGTTGGAAATGGCCGACAACACTGCCTGGCACCTGCTTGCCTGGCCCGAACTGTTCGGCTTCTACGAGGCGGGCAAGGGTGACTGGATGCTGGAAAACGGCAGACTCGACATCGATGGCACGCTGGCGATCAATCCCAGCGGTGGTTTCCTGTCGTTCGGCGAGGCGACTACCGCGCAGGCGGTGCTCCAGGTGTGCGAGTTGACGTGGCAACTCCGCGGCCAGGCTGAAGGACATCAGGTTCCGGGCGCGCGCGTCGCAATGTCCGCCGTCCTCGGCCTTGGCGCCAACGGCGGCTCGGTCGTGCTGACCACCTGATCGCGATGGCCAGCCCTCTTCTCCTGGAACGGTCGGGTTCGGTCGCAACGATCACGTTGAATCGACCCGAAACGGGCAATGCGATCGACGTGGCGATGGCCGAATCGCTGCTCGAAACGGCGCTCAACTGCGCGGCGGACAAGGTGGTGCGCTGCGTCATCCTGACCGGCGCCGGTTCGATGTTCTGCGCCGGCGGCGATATCAAGACCTTCGCGGAGGCCGACGATGCGGGCACGATAATCGAGCGCATCACCGCGCCGCTCCACATGGCTATCGCGCGGCTGGCACGGATGGACAAACCGCTCATCACGGCGATCAATGGCGCGGCGGCGGGCGCCGGCTTCGGGCTGGCGTTGCTCGGTGACGTGGCGCTGGCCGCTCGGTCGGCGAAGTTCGCCGTTGCCGATGGCGCGCTTGGGGTGACGCCCGACGCAGGGACAAGCTGGCTGCTGCCGCGGCTGGTCTGACTGCGACAGGCACAGCGGCTGGCGCTGTCCGGAGAACGGATCGATGCCGCAGAAGCCGAGCGGATCAGGCTGATCAGTAGCGTGGTCGATGATGAAGCACTTGGGCCCGAGGCCCTGGCAACAGCTCAGAAGCTCGCGCAACAGTCGGGAAGTGCCTTGCGGCGAACGCGCGCCCTCCTTCACGCAAGCTATTCGAGCGGCTTTGAAACGCACCTTGAGCGGGAGGCGGAAGCGATATCGAGCGCGGCACGGGGAGCCGACGGACGCGAGGGCATCGCGGCATTCCTCGGCAAGCGCAGGCCGAGCTTCGGAGCCGATTAGGCGGCGAGCGCCGCGCCAATCCGCTGCCCGACCCAGTCGAGCGCCTCCGTTGCCGCTGCGGGAACGATGTGTGGCAGACCGGCGAAACCATGGATCATA
>JAYSXN010000202.1:0-1689 GCA_043717405.1 Gammaproteobacteria bacterium | reverse complement strand
GGGCTTGATGTCCACGCGACGGCCCGCGTGGTCGCAGAACATTTTTTCGTACAGCTCACGGTCGGCGATATCGTGGCTGAGCACTATTTCGCGCGGCGGCTTTTTTTCCAGGTAGTACTGGCCGATGAAAGCGCCCAGCACTTCTTCGGCGGTGTCCACGCCATTGAGCCGCGGGAAGAATGATCGCGTGCCATGGTTCATGCCATTGCGGAAAGACACCAGCACCACGCAGGCGGTGCCTGGCACTATTGCGCAGGCGAGCACATCCATCTCGACCTGCTCGCCTTCCACGTACTGGCGCGCCTGCATCTTGCGCACCACGGTGATGGCGTCGCGCAACTGGGCAGCGGTTTCAAATTCAAGGCTGGCACTGGAGGCGTCCATGGATTGGGTGAGTTCGTCCACCAGTTCGGTGCTGCGGCCACCCAAAAACAATGCCGCACGGCGCACGCTGGCATCGTAATCACGCGCCGCAACCAGGCCTACGCAGGGCGCGCTGCAACGGCCAATCTGATGCTGCAGGCACGGCCGGCTGCGATTGCGGAAGACGCTGTCCTCGCAGGTGCGCAGCTTGAACATCTTCTGCATCAGGTCCATGGTTTCGCGCACTGCGCCGGCACCGGGGAAGGGGCCGAAATATTGGCCCGGAGTGGAGCGCGGCCCACGATGGAAGGCGATGCGTGGCCAGGTCTCGTCGGTCAACAGGACATTCGGATAGCTCTTGTCATCGCGCAGCAGCACGTTGTAGCGAGGCTTGAGCGTCTTGATCAGCTGGTTTTCAAGCAGCAGCGCCTCGCCTGGCGTGCGCGTGACGGTGACTTCCACCGCGGCGATCTGGGCGACCATGGCCGCGAGCCGGCGCGACGGCTGGCTGGCGTTGAAATAGTTGGCAACACGCTTCTTCAGCGAGGCCGCCTTGCCCACGTACAGCACGGCGCCATCGGCCGCCAGCATCCGGTACACGCCGGGCGCCGAGGTCAGTTCACGGACGAATTCCTTGCCGTCGAAAGGCGCAGGTCTGGATGAATCGGGCATGCGCCATTATCGGTGCAATTGCCTGCGCGCGCCGCTCGAACGGCGGCTAGGGGCGGATCCGGTCGAGCGCCTCTTCATCGCAGACAATGTCGGCCCAGGAGTCCGAGTGGTTTGCCGTCGCCTGCACCGGCGTGCGCTCAGGCGGACAAGCGCCTGCGCTGGTGTAGTTCGACAGGAAACAGCGCATCGCATGTGCAACCCCCAGCGTACTGATGTTCCGGCAGTCAGCTTCGTAATAGGCGTTGCCGCTGAAGCTCCCGGTGATCAGTTCATATGAAGGAAAATAGTCCACCCACTCGTGCGATCGCCACGCAGCTTCCGCGGCAACCCGCAATACCGACTTGCTGTACGTATTCGACACCAGCACGTGCCGGGGTTCGAAAGTGGCAATCAGGGGTACCGGAGACACGGTCAGGATGACGCGGATCCCCGGGTTCAAGGCCTTCAGCCGGCGCAGGAGCAGGTCGAGGTCGGCTATGTTTTCGCTGACGTCGAAGTTGACGAACTCGTGCCGGTCAGCATCGTACTCGCCGGCGGTTATGCCGGGCGCCTGAGGGTAGACGGTGCCGTCCAGCCGCGACCGCCACGCTTCGGTCAGCCCAAGGGTAAATATGAATACTTGGCATTGCTCGAACATCTGCCGGACCGCTGCCA
>JAYSXN010000201.1:0-5159 GCA_043717405.1 Gammaproteobacteria bacterium | reverse complement strand
ACCATCGTGGTCGATCTGTCGGCGCAACGCGCACCGGCGTCTTGCACGCCGGCCACGTTACGGGAACGAGCCTTCGCAAGTCGCAATCGAGTCCGCGCAATAATGAACAACGTATTTATTTCGTTAATCGCGAGGATAAGCCGTAGCTGAATCCGTCGACTGATCTGCACAACGGAAGATAAATCGACTCTCTGCGCTCATGTTGGGCTCAGGAAGGCTGGATATCGGGGAAGGTTTTGTTAACCTGTCCCCCGGTATCCTGCGCCGTCCTGATTGGAACCCAGCCCATGCGCCTGTTAGTCGCGATGTTGTCGATGTGCCTGATGCCGGCCTGCGTGCTGGCCGCCAGCGACACCAATGTTTCGACCTTGGCGCGGCTCGCGCCCGAAGCGGACGCGCGCGTTCTGTCGCTGGCCCTTGAAGCGCGCCAGTGCGCATCGCACCAGTTGGGCCAGGCACCATCGGCACGGCTGGCCGTGATCGATTATTCGCGTGCATCCACGCAACCGCGCCTGTGGGTGTTCGACCTTGAACGTCGCGTGTTGCTGTTCCGCGAATTGGTGGCGCATGGCCAGGGCACCGGCGAAAACATGGCACGCGAATTCTCGAACCGTGACGGCAGCCACCAGAGCAGCCTCGGCTTGTTCCGCACCGCCGACACCTACCAGGGCAACAACGGTTATTCCTTGCGCATGCAGGGCCTGGAGCCCGGCACCAACGATGCCGCCATGGCACGCGCGATCGTCATGCATGGCGCGCCTTATGTCAGCGCCAGCAATGCCCGCGAGCACGGCCGTCTCGGACGCAGCTGGGGTTGTCCGGCATTGCGTCCGGAAGTGGCGCATGCGGTCATCGACAGCCTGAAGAACGGCCAGATGATATTTGCCTACTATCCCAACACCAACTGGCTGGCGCACTCGCCGTTCCTGGGCTGCCACGACAAGATGCTGGCGAGCAATCGTTCGCCGTTGCCAGGTCCGACCAGCATTGCCGCCACGACATCGTCGCTGTCCACACTGGCATCGATGCCGCACTGAAGCGTCGCGCTTGGGCCGGGCAGTCAGCCTGGCTAGAATGAAGCCCCGTCCTGCCCGAGATCGCCGTTGCCAGACAATGACGCGATAACGCCGGTGCGCCGCGCGGCGCTGGCTTTCATCTTCATCACCGTGCTGCTCGACATCCTGGCCTTCGGGATGATCATTCCGGTATTGCCGCACCTCATCGCCAGCTTCCTCGGCGGCAATCTTGCGCGCGCAGCGATCGTGCATGGCTTGTTCGCGTCCTGCTTCATGGTCATGCAATTCATTTTTTCGCCAGTGCAAGGTGCGCTGTCCGACCGCTACGGGCGCCGCCCGGTGATCCTGTTGTCCAACCTCGGGCTGGGCCTTGATTTCATCCTGATGGCGGTCGCGCATACGCTGCCGCTGCTGTTCATCGGCCGCGTATTGTCGGGCATCACCTCGGCCAGCTTCAGCACCGCAAACGCCTACATCGCCGATGTCACGCCGCCGGAAAAACGCGCGGCGGCGTTCGGCAAGCTGGGCATGGCCTTCGGCATCGGCTTCGTGCTCGCGCCGGCGATTGGCGGCGTGCTCGGGCACATGAGCGAGCGGCTGCCGTTCTGGATCGCGGCTGGCCTGAGCCTGTGCAACTTCTGCTATGGGCTGTTCGTGTTGCCGGAATCCTTGCCGGTGGAAAAACGCACCAGCTATTCCTGGCGACGCGCCAACCCGGTCGCCTCCTTGCGTTTCCTTGGACACCATCCGGAAATATTTGCGCTCGCGGGCGTCATCTTCCTGATGCAGCTCGCGCACATCGTCTACCCGAGCACCTTCGTGCTGTATGCCGATTACCGCTTCGGCTGGGGCACCGACAAGGTCGGCTACACGCTGGCGGCAGTGGGCGTGCTTTCAGCGATCGTGCAGGGCGGGTTGATCGGCCGCATTATCCGCGCCTACGGCGAACGACGCACGCTGCTGCTCGGGCTGGCTTTCGGCACGCTCGGGTTTGCCTTGTATGCACTGGCGCCGACAGGCGTGTGGTTCTGGGCGGCGATGCCGATCGCGGCACTGTGGGGCATCTCGATGCCGGCTGCGCAGGCCTTGATGACGCGACGTGTCGACGCCCACGAGCAAGGCCGCCTGCAAGGCGCGGTGGTCAGTCTCGCCAGCCTGGCCGGCATCTTCGGGCCGACGCTGTTCACGCGCGCCTTTGCCGACGTAAGCAGCCGCCATCTGCACAACGGCTGGGCCGGCGTGACCTTCTGGATGGCGGCGCTGATGCTGCTCGCCGCGCTGCTACTGGCATGGCGCAGCACTCGCACCGATCCGGTCGTGGTTGGGTAGGATACGGAACAGGCGCGGCCGGTCCGGCGGCGCCGCCCCAAGGAGCATGTCCATGGCCGCCCCCGTAACCCAGACCGACGCGGAAGCCGCGGTTCGCACTTTGCTTGAGTGGGCTGGCGAAGACCCCGCGCGCGAAGGCCTGCTGGACACGCCGGCGCGGGTGGCAAAGGCCTACAAGGACTGGTTCTCCGGCTACGCGCTCGACCCGGCCGAGTACCTGCGCCGTACCTTCAAGGAAGTGGATGGCTATGACGAACTGATCGTGTTGCGCAACATCGAATTCGAAAGCCATTGCGAGCACCACATGGCGCCGATCATCGGCAAGGCGCACGTCGGCTACCTGCCCAGCGGACGCGTGGTCGGCATCAGCAAACTGGCGCGCGTGGTCGAAGCCTACGCCCGGCGCTTCCAGGTGCAGGAAAAACTCACCGCGCAAATCGCGCACTCCATCGAGGACGTGCTGCAGCCCCGTGGGGTGGCCGTGGTGATCGAGGGCGCGCACGAGTGCATGACCACCCGCGGCGTACACAAGCGCGGCGTCAGCATGGTCACCAGCATGATGCTGGGTGCGTTCCGCGACGACGCACGCACCCGCGCCGAATTCCTACAATTCATCGGGATGTCGGGCGGACGCTGAGGGCACCGCGCCCGCTGCGGCACGGCTGGAAACGCGCCATACTGGCGCCATGAAGAGCCCGCGCATCCTGCTGTCGGAGTTCCGATCGCGCGTAGTGATCGCGCCCAATCTTGCCGCCCGCGAGGACTGGATCAAGCGCATAGACGCACTCGTGCTGGCACTGGACGCACAAGCGGCGCAAATCGCCGGCCTGCGACAGGATATCGAAGACGCCGAGCGTGCTCGCGACACAGCTAACTTGGCGCGTATGCGCGTCGCCGGTCAGTTGAACACCCTGCACAAGACCCTCGCCGCGGCAACCGCCGACTACACTGCCGATGCCGACGGCCAGGCGCAGCATGCCGCGCTGCGTCGCATCGAATGGCTGGCGAGCCGCGGCGGCAGTGATCCCAATGCCGCGCAGGCGGCACGCGAAGCCGAGATGGAGGCGCCGATGCCGGGGCAGGCGGTGTTGGAAGCCGTGGTCGTCGGCGAGCGGCGCTTCAACAAATCGCAGCTGGAATTCAGCCTGTCGGAAGCCATCGTGCTCACCGGCTGGGAGATGACGCCGCTGGAGTTGCTGGCCAAGGGCGAGCCGTGGCTGGCGCAACTGATCCTCGGGCGGCACGGCAACCCCTGAAGCATCGCGAAGTCGCGCCCTTGCGCCACATCTGCCGTTAACGCAGCACCCGGCAAACTGCCGGCATGAAGATCGCCACCTTCAACGTCAATGGCATCCGTTCCCGCCTGGCCAACCTGCTCGAATGGCTCGACGCCGAAGCCCCCGATGTTGCCTGCCTGCAGGAACTGAAAGCGACGGACGAAGCGTTTCCAATCCAGGCGATCCGCAGCGCCGGCTACGGCGCGCTGTGGCACGGGCAAAAATCCTGGAATGGCGTGGCCATCCTGGCGCGCGGTTCAGACCCGGTGGAAAGCCAGCGCGGCCTGCCGGGCGATCCTGACGACAGTCATAGCCGCTACCTCGAAGCGACGGTGCAGGGCGTGCTCGTTGGCTGCCTGTACCTGCCCAACGGCAATCCGCAGCCGGGTCCGAAGTTCGAGTACAAGCTGGCCTGGTTCGAGCGTCTGATCGACTACGCGCGGCGCCTGCAGGCCAGCAACCAGCCCGCCGTGCTGGCCGGCGACTTCAACGTGGTGCCCACCGACTTCGACATCTACAACCCGCGCTCGTGGCTGAAGGATGCGCTGCTGCAACCACAATCGCGTGAATGCTACGAGCGCTTGCTCGCGCAAGGCTGGACGGATGCGTTGCGGCATTGCCATCCCAAGCAGCGCATCTACACGTTCTGGGACTACTTCCGGCAGCACTGGCAAACCAATTCGGGCCTGCGCATCGATCACCTGCTGCTCAATCCCGTCCTTGCGGCAAAACTGCGCAGCGCCGGGGTGGACAGCTGGGTGCGTGGCAAGGACGGCGCGAGCGACCATGCGCCGACATGGATCGAAGTGGATGCGGTGTCGGCGCCTCCGCCCTCGGCGAAGAAGCGGCCAGCCGTCAGAAAGGTTCCGCCCGTCGGCAGGCAGCCCGTAGCGAAGAAAATCGCCGCGACCCGGCCCAAGAAGCGCAGCGCCCCCGCATGAAGTGCGCGGTCATCATCAATGCAGGCGCGGGCAAGGGCGACTATGACGATGCTTGGTCGGAGCAACTCGCCAAACGCTTTCGCGAACACGGTTTGCAGCCGGAGATAACGCTGGCCCATTCGGCCGATGAGATCGCGACGGCCGTGCACCGCGCCATCGATGCCAATGTGCCGATGATTGTCGCCGGGGGGGGCGACGGCAGCATCAACCAGGTCGCGTCCATCATCGCCGGCAGCAAGGCAACGCTCGGCGTTTTGCCGCTCGGCACGCTCAATCATTTTGCGAAAGACCTGGGGCTGCCGCTGGAACTGGACGATGCCATCGCCGTGATCGCCGGACAGCGCACGCGCCAGGTTGACACCGGCGAAGTCAACGGCCGGCTGTTCCTCAACAATTCCAGCATCGGCCTGTATCCGGAAGTGGTGCAGCGGCGCGAGCAGCAGCAGCACCGTCTGGGACGCGGCAAATGGCTGTCTTTTTTCTGGGCATGCCTGGCGGCTTTGCGTCGATTTCCGTTCATGGCCTTGCGCTTGTGCGCCGAAGGTACCGAAGTCCAGCGCAAGACGCCGTTCGTGTTTGTCGGCAATGGCTGCTAT
>JAYSXN010000021.1:0-2534 GCA_043717405.1 Gammaproteobacteria bacterium | reverse complement strand
CTTCGGCCGCGTGCGCATCTCCTCGATGCTGCCGCAACCTACATAGCCCATGGACGCGCGAACGCCTCCGGCCAGCTGGTGCACGATATTGGTGAGCGGTCCGCGGTAAGGCACGCGGCCCTCGATCCATTCCGGCACCAGCTTGTCGGCATCGGAGGCATCCTGGAAATAGCGGTCCTTGGAGCCCTGCTCCATCGCGCCGAGCGAGCCCATGCCGCGGTAACTCTTGTACGAGCGACCCTGGAACAATTCCACCTCGCCTGGCGCCTCCTCGGTGCCGGCGAACAATCCGCCGATCATCACCGTGCTTGCGCCGGCAACCAACGCCTTGGCGATGTCACCGGAATAGCGGATGCCACCATCGGCGATCAGCGGGATGCGGCCCTTCAGCACCTCGGCAACCATGGCAATCGCGGTGATCTGCGGCACGCCAACGCCGGCCACGATGCGCGTGGTGCAGATCGATCCGGGCCCCACGCCCACTTTGACCGCATCGGCGCCGTGGTCCATCAACGCCAGCGCGGCATCGCCGGTAACGATGTTGCCGCCGATCACCTGCACGCCGGGAAAATTCTTCTTCACCCACTGTACGCGCTCCAGCACGCCCTGCGAATGACCATGCGCGGTATCGACCACGATCACGTCGACACCCGCAGCCACCAGCGCTTCCACCCGCGCTTCGGTATCGCCGCCGACACCGACCGCCGCGCCCGCCAGCAGGCGTTCGGATGAATCCTTCGCTGCGTTGGGGTTGTCGCGCGCCTTCTGTATGTCCTTGACCGTGATCAACCCGCGTAGGCGGAATTCATCGTCGACGACCAGGACTTTCTCAATGCGGTACTTGTGCATCAGCTGCAGCACCTCTTCATCGGAGGCGCCCTCACGCACGGTGACCAGCTTGTCCTTCTTGGTCATGATGTGCCGGACCGGATCGTCGAGCTTGGTCTCGAAACGCATGTCGCGGCTGGTGACGATGCCGACCAGCAAGCCGTTATCGACCACCGGCACGCCGGAAATATTGCGCGCGCGGGTGAGCTTGAGTACTTCGCCGATGGTCGTGTCCGGGCGCACCGTGAATGGATCGCGGATCACGCCGGCTTCGAATTGCTTGACCTGGGCAACATGCGCTGCCTGCTGAAGCACGCTCATGTTCTTGTGCAGGATGCCGATGCCGCCGAGCTGCGCCATGGCGATGGCCAGGCGCGATTCGGTCACCGTGTCCATCGCCGCCGAGACGATCGGCAGGTTCAGGCTGATGCCGACCGTCAGCTGCGTGGCGAGCTTTACGTCCTTGGGCAGGACCGTGGAATGGGCGGGAACGAGGGAGACGTCGTCAAACGTCAGCGCTTCGGCCTGGATGCGCAGCATGGGCGGCTCCGGGAATCAGGAAGCGGCTAATGATAGCTGGTTTTCGCCGCCGGCCCGTTTCACAGGAAGGCCAGCGACAGCCACGGCACCCAGGTGATGATCAGCACGGCCGCGCCCACGATCAGGAAGAAAGGCGCACACGCACGGGTAAGCGTCAGGATCCCGGTCTTGAAGCGATAGGCCGCGATGAACAGGTCCATCCCCGCAGGTGGCATGAAATAGCCGATCTGCAGGTTGGCCAGCATGACGATGCCAAAGTGCACGGGATGGATGCCGTAGGCCACCGCGACTGGAACCAGCAAGGGCGTCAGGATGACGATCGCTGAAAAAATGTCCATAAACATGCCGACCAGCAACAGCACGACATTAAGCAGCAGCAGGAACATTCCAGCCGAGTGCACGTAGGTGCGGCTGAATTCGAACAGGTGGTTAGGGACCTCCTGATCCACCATCCAGTTCGATAGTGCCGTGGCGGCGCCCAGGATGATCAGGATCGCGCCGACCAGGCGCATCGCTTCGGACATCAGTTCGGGCAACTGCGGGATTTTTATTTCGCGCTTGATGCCGACGGTGACTATGAGCACGTAGAGCGTCGTGATTGCGGCGGCTTCGCTGGCCGCGAACTGGCCGGAGTAAATGCCACCCAGCACGATCAAGGGCAGCGGCAGTTCCCACTTGGCGTCCTTGATCGCGGCCCAGACTTCCGCACCATCAATCGCGGTGGCAGCCTTGGGAATCTTGCGGCCGATCCACATGGCATGCGCCGACAGCATCAGGATCATCAGCGCGCCGGGCAACAGGCCGGCCAGGAACAGATCCTGCACGGTGACTGCGGGCGTGGTGTTCAACTGCCCCGCCACGAAACCAAACAGGATCAGCGGCAGCGATGGCGCGAACAACAATCCCAAACTGCCCGAGGAGGTGACTAGGCCAAGGCTGTACTGCTGCGGATACGAGGCCTTGGTCAGCGCCGGATACAGGAAGGCGCCAATTGCCACGATGGTCATCCCCGACGCGCCGGTGAACGCGGTGAAGAACGCGCAGGCAACGATGGCGACGATGGCAAGGCCACCGGGCAGCCAGCCGAGCAAAGCCAGCGACAGGCGCACGAGTCGTTTCGGCGTGCCGCTTTCGCCCAGCAGGTAGCCGGCAAGCGTGAACATCGG
>JAYSXN010000003.1:0-2627 GCA_043717405.1 Gammaproteobacteria bacterium | reverse complement strand
GGGGCGGAGGCGGCAAGGATGTCCGCCATGGGCTTGCTCATTGGCTTGGCCACTATCTTGTTCGCCGGCTTATTGGCTTGCGCTTTGGCTGGTGGGGTTTTGTCGGCCCCGTGCACGGATAACGCCATGCTGGCCAGCGCAATCGCGGCGATGCGGATGGTCATGGCTTTCATGCAGGTCTCCGGAATGGCTGTGGCCGATTCTTGCATGGCTGGGCATGGGCTGTCCGCGTGCCGGTCATCGGTGAGTCCCAATGACTTCAAGGCTTACCGCATTGGCGTGCAGGTTTTCGCTCAGGTAGCAGTGCGAGCCACAGGCCAGGAAACCCGCTGCCTTGAACCAGCGCCGATACTCGCTGGCGCTGCGCGGCAGGAAGCCGTTGTGATCGCCGGCGATGTCATCGTCACCGGTGTAAAGCTCAAGGAACGCCAGTCCGTCGCAATGTTCGGCAAAACCGGCGAGCCCTTGCCGCAGTTCGGCAGTCGGCACGTAGTGGATGACATCCGAGCACACCAGCAGGTCGGCAGGCGGACCCAGTCTCAGCTCACCCAACTGGCCGAAAGTGGCGAAGGCGATGTTGCGTCGGCGGCCATA
Source organism: Gammaproteobacteria bacterium (assembly GCA_043717405.1). Taxonomy (GTDB): domain Bacteria; phylum Pseudomonadota; class Gammaproteobacteria; order Xanthomonadales; family Xanthomonadaceae; genus Arenimonas. Next base: position 2,033 of record JAYSXN010000003.1, on the reverse strand, counting down.
ACGCGCGACCGCGTATTCACTCGAATCGACGCCCTGGTAGCGCAACTGCGGGCGCATTTTCACCAGTGGCGCGCGCCAGGCGGCTTCGCCGCAACCCACGTCCAGCACACTGCGGATGGGACGTTGCAGGTAGAACTCGGCAACTGCCACCGCCATGGCCACCTTGCGCGCCAGCTCGGCGCGCGAGGAGGGCATGCCGCCGCGATACCAGCGATCGAAATACGCGCCGTCATAGGTCTTGGCCACTGCTGTTTGTCCTGGATGCACGCCTGGCCGCGAGCCTACCCCAGGTACGGCCCGCCGGGTATGCTGGCGCCACGAACTACGAGGCGGCGAACCGGCAAGCACATGGCGCAACTGGTCTGGGGGATGTTTTTCGGCGCTTTCGGCCTCGGCTATTTCATCTACGGGCGCAAACAGTCGGCCCTGCTGCCTTTGTTCTGCGGAATCGGGCTGATGGTGTTTCCGATCTTCGTGAGCAGCACCTTGTGGTTGCTGCTGATCGGCGCGGCAATGCTCATCGCGCCCTGGGTGTGGCGCTAGGCTACCTGAGCCAGATCCCCGATCACCATCGATCGCATCGCGATCGAGCTGATCACGTCCTCGTTGAAAAATTCCACCTGTTCGCCTTCGCGCTGCAGGGCCAGCGCGTACAGCAGGGGCAGATAGTGTTCCGGGGTAGGCACGGCCAGCAGGGCATCGGAGCCCAGCGTTTCATAACCCAGCAAGCCTTCGTGGTGGCCGGTTGCGATGTGCTCGGCGATATCTTCGTCGAAGCGCAGCGCCCACTCGTAGGGGCGCGGGTCGTTGAACCGGAACTGGCGCAGGTTGTGCACGATGTTGCCGCTGGCGACCACCAGCACGCCCTCGTCGCGCAGCGGTGCCAATGATTTCGCAAGATCGTAGTGCCATGCGCCGGGCTGCAGCCCCGACAGGCTCATCTGCACCACCGGCACATCGGCGTCTGGATACAGCGGCTGCAGCACGCCCCAGGCGCCATGGTCCAGGCCGCGGTTGTTGTCGACATGCACGCGGGTCATCTGCACCAGCTCGGCGACGCGGTGGGCAAGCCACGGGCTTCCCGGTACCCGATAGCGCACGTCGAACAGGGCGCGCGGGAATCCGTTGAAGTCATGGATGGTTTCCGGCTTGTCACTGCCGGTGACATATACACCGCGCGTTTCCCAGTGCGCGGAGATGCACAGGATGGCCTTCGGTTTGCCGAGCCTTGCGCCAAGTGCCTGCCAGCTGCGCCGGTAGGCGTTGTCCTCGACCGTGTTCATCGGCGAGCCGTGGCCGAGGAAGAGGACGGGCAGGGGCGTGGTCATGGACGAGTGGCCTGGGTCGGGAATGCCAAGCTTACCCATCGCGCGGCAAGCTTCAACTGCATGCCGGGCTCAACCGGCCCCAGCCATGCCAAGCAGGCGGGCAGCGATGCAGAATAGGCTCCAGCCCAGCAGCAGGGTCGTCGACCCAAGACTGATGACAAATCCGGCACCCCGGTTGCCGCCGGGACGGATGTAGCCCAACAGGTACCAGGCGCGGCCGAAGATCCAGGCATAGCCCAGCCAGGCGGCATATCGTTCATTGCAATATATGGCGGCGAGCCACAGCGACGGCAGGAACATCAGCGTCTGCTCGAGCGTGTTCTGATGCGCGCGAAACACACGCTCAAAATCCACGTTGCCAGTCACCGCTGGCGCCTTGACCTGGTAGCGATCGCGTGCGCGACCAACCAGCACCATGGCCACGTAGATGATGACGACGTTGAGGACGGTGATCAGCGCGGCGTGCAGGTGCATGTGAATTCCCCAGGTGAACGATTCCGCACTCTAGCGCGTCGGGCAGCGACTGCGCACCGGGTTTGGGTTATTGTCGCAGCGCCCACCAAACTGGCCCCGTTGCATGAGCGTAGCCACCCACGGCCCATGGATAGAACGCACGCGGCAATGGCTGGAAAAAGCTGTCATCGGGCTCAACCTGTGCCCGTTTGCCAAGGCCGTGCACGTGAAGGCGCAGATACGCTACGTGGT
>JAYSXN010000200.1:0-1693 GCA_043717405.1 Gammaproteobacteria bacterium | reverse complement strand
CGACGCGTTGCGCGACCTCCAGCATCAGCTCGACGCTGCGTGGATGCGGCAGCCCGGTTTCGCGATGGATGAACAGCGCTATCGGCACGCCCCAGGTGCGTTGGCGGCTGATGCACCAGTCGGGGCGTCCTTCGATCATGCCGGCAATGCGCGCCTGGCCCCACTCGGGGACCCATTGCACATTTTCGATTGCGCGCAGCGCGTCGCGGCGCAGGTTTGCCTGCTCCATCGAGATGAACCATTGCGGCGTTGCGCGGAACGCCACCGGCGTCTTGTGCCGCCAGCAATGCGGATAACTGTGGCTGAGTTTTTCCGATGCGAGCAGCACGCCGCGCTCGGCCAGCAGGGCGATGATGGTGTCGTTGGCTTTCCAGATGTATTGGCCCGCGAAGATTTCCGTGCTCGGCAGGAAGATGCCGCGCCCATCGATGGGATTGAGCACGTCCAGGCCGTACTTCTGCCCGACGATGAAGTCTTCCTGACCGTGGCCGGGCGCGGTATGCACGGCGCCGGTGCCGGCATCCACGGTGACGTGGTCGCCAAGGATGAGCGGAACGATGCGGGCATAAAACGGATGCTGCAGCGAAAGCAATTCCAGTTCCGCGCCCTTGGCGCGACCGAGGATTTCAAGTTGGGCGATTCCGTAGCGCTGCAATGCCGACGGGGCGAGCGCTTCAGCCAGCACCAGCAATACGCGATTGCCATTGCGCCGTGGCCCTTCGACCAGCACGTAATCCAGCTCCGGCCCAAGCGTGACCGCAAGGCTTGCCGGCAGAGTCCAGGGCGTCGTCGTCCAGATGGGCACGCTGACCATGGCAGCGCCGCTGTCCACGCCGAAACGCCGCGCGAGCGTTTGCGGGTCGACTGCGTCATAAGCGACGTCGACTGCCGGCGATGTCTTGTCTGCGTATTCGATCTCCGCCTCGGCGAGCGCCGATCCGCAATCGAAGCACCAGTGCACCGGCTTCACGCCACGCGACAAATGCCCGCGTTCGACGATCCGCGCCAGCGCGCGCAACATGCCGGCCTCGAAGCTGAAGTCCATCGTGCGGTATGGATTCGCCCAGTCGCCGATTACGCCGAGGCGCTGGAAATCGCGGCTCTGCCCGGCGATCTGTTCGCCAGCATAGGCGCGACACTCGCGGCGGAAGGCAGCGGCATCCAGCTTGTCGCCGACCTTGCCGAACTTTTTCTCGACCACCAGTTCGATCGGCAATCCGTGGCAATCCCAGCCCGGCACATAAGGGGCATCAAAGCCCGACAACAGCCGTGACTTGACCACCATGTCCTTCAGGATCTTGTTGACCGCGTGGCCGATATGGATGGCGCCGTTCGCATACGGCGGGCCATCATGCAGCACGAATCCAGGCCGGCCCTTCGCGTGAGCGCGCACCTGCTGGTAGAGGTTGGACTGCTGCCAGCCAGCCAGGATGCCCGGCTCGCGCTTCGGCAGGTCGCCGCGCATCGGGAACGGCGTGTCCGGCAGCGAGATGGTGTGCTTGTAGTCTTTTTTAAGCTCGGCGGTGGTCACGCACTGGCTCCATGTTCAACTGATGATGCTGCAACAAGTTTCGTGCCTGGGCCGCATCGGCGTCCATCTGCCGTACCAGCGCCGGCAGCTCGTCGAATTTTTTTTCATCGCGCAATTTGGCCACGAACTCCACGCGCAGTCGCTGACCGTACAGGTCACCAT
>JAYSXN010000199.1:0-14989 GCA_043717405.1 Gammaproteobacteria bacterium | reverse complement strand
TGTCGGCATCCAGCTCCACCAGGCCCTGGTAGCGCACCATTTCGGCTCCGCCCGGCGGCAGGGTTTCAACGGTGATCGCCATCACCGAGCCGGGACCGAACGCTCGCGGGGTAAGGGGCGCCGGCAGCGGCTCATTGAAGTGGGCGATGGCGCGCAAGCTGCCTTCGGCGGTGCATTCGGCAAACAGGGTGCGCAAGGCGCCGGTGCCGCGAAGCTGCACGCTCAAGCGGCCGTCGATCTTGCTGTGGCCGGTGAACAGCGCGGCGGCGGCGCAGGTTTCCCCAAGCCGCTCGGCAACGGCCGGCGGGTATTCCGCCCGCGCCTGGATCGCCTTCCAGGTTTCATCGAGATGCACGAGTGCGCCGCGCAGGCCGGCGCGTTCAAGCAGGAACAGGAACAAGGTGTCGCGGTCTTCCGGGTTCATGCGTCAAGCCTGGGAATTGGTGGTGGACAGGCGACCGGCTATGCTGCGCAACACCTTTGCCGGGAACCAACATGGGACCACACGCGGCCTTACTCAAGACTGTCGGGCTGTTGGCATTGATGCTGGCAGCGCCGGTGCGCGCCGACGATTTCGCGGACATGGTGAAGGCCGAGCAGGACTTTGCCAGCGATGCCAGCGCGCGTAATACCCGTGACGCCTTCCTGGCCGCGCTGGCGGACGACGGCGTCGTCTTTGCGCCGGGTCCGAGCAACGGCAAGCGCGTCTGGGAGGCCCGCGCGGCCAATCACGCACGACTGGAATGGGCCCCTGCCGTGGCCGAAATTGCCGCCGGTGGCGACTTGGGCTACACCAGCGGGCCTTGGTGCTACACCGCTGAGGGCGCGACCAAGCCGTCCGCGTTCGGGCAGTACTTCACCGTCTGGCAGAAACAGGCCGATGGCCATTGGAAGGCGCTGATCGACCATGGAGTCAGCGGCGCGCAAATGCCCTTCCCGGATAAAACGCTGCGCCGCGGCGCCGTCGGGGTGGGGCATCCGCCTACCTGGCCGGTCGGCATGGCCGAGCTGCGGACGGCGGACCTGTCGCCGCCGGGGGCCCTGAATCCGCGGCTGGTCTCCGCCGACTTCCTGCGCCTGCGCAACGGCCTGGCCCCCGATGGCCGGGCTGAAGGCAAGGCATTACCTTCGACCGCGCAACGCCTGGATACCGGGCAGGTCGTGTCCAAAGCCGGAGACCTGGGCGTGACCTGGGGCGGCGGCGCCGGTAGTCCGGCCTGGCTGCGGGTCTGGCGCCGACCGTCCGCGGAAGATGCGCCCGGGCTGGGTTGGCAGTTGGCAGCCGATGTCGTGGTTCCGGCCCCAGCTGGCGAGCCGTAGGTGCCGGCCGCGCAACGAAGGAGTCGCGGCCGCCGCCTGTTGCGCATGCTGCTGTTGTGGCTGCCGCTGTGCTTCGTGCTGGTCAGCGTATTGCAGGTGCTGGTACTGCGCTGGCTACCACCGGTGACCAGCGCTTTCATGATTGGCAGGCAGGTCGAGGCCTGGCTCGACCGCGACTTTGGTTTTCGCATCGCTTATGACTGGCAACCAAGCCGGCGGATTTCGCCTTCCTTGCCGATCTCCGTCGTCGCGGCCGAAGACCAGACCTTCCCGGATCACCACGGCTTCGATTTCCATGCAATCGACCGGGCCATCGACAGCAACCGCCGCGGTCACCATGTGCGCGGCGCCAGCACGATCAGCCAGCAGGTGGCGAAGAATCTTTTCCTTTGGAGCGGTCGCAGCTACGTGCGCAAGGGCCTGGAAGCCTGGTACACCGTGCTGATCGAATGCCTGTGGCCGAAGCAGCGCATCCTGGAGGTGTACGTGAACATCGCCGAGTTCGGCGACGGCATCTATGGCGCCCAGGCCGCCGCCCAACGCTTCTTCCACGAGCCCGCCGCACGATTGAGCCCCGCGCAAAGTGCGCGGTTGGCTGCCGTGCTGCCCAGCCCGCGTCGCTACAGCGCGCAGCAGCCCGGCGCCTACGTGCAGCGCCGCGCTGCCTGGATCGAGCGGCAGGTGCGTCACCTGGGCGGCCCGTCGTACTTGGCGAGCGCGCGGTGACCGCTCCGTCGCAAGGTCTTGCCACCGCACCGCTAGTGGTGGTGATCGCCGCGTTCAATGAAGCGCAGGCGCTGCCGGCGCTGCACGCGCGGCTCGCTGCGGTATTGCAGAGCCTGCCGATGTCCTCGCGCGTTCTCTATGTCGATGACGGCAGCCACGATTCCACCTGGGCCGTGCTTGAGGCGCTCGCCGCGGCCGATGCCAGCGTCGACTTGCTGCGCCTGTCCCGCAACTTCGGCAAGGAACTTGCGCTGACCGCGGGTCTTGACCGCGTCGATGCCGACGCGGCCATCGTGCTTGACGCCGATGGCCAGGATCCGCCGGAGCTGATCCCGGAGTTCGTCGCGAAATGGCAGGCTGGCTTCGATGTGGTGTACGGAACTCGGACCTCGCGCGAAGGCGAGACCTGGCTCAAGCGTGCGACGGCGAAGGCGTTCTACCGCACCCTGGGCCGGCTGTCGAACATCGACATCCCCGCCGACACCGGCGATTTCCGCTTGATGTCGCGGCGCGTCCTCGAGGCGCTGTCGACCTTGCGCGAGCGGCAGCGTTTCATGAAGGGCCTGTTCGCCTGGGTCGGGTTTGCGCAGGCGTCCATTCCCTATGAGCGCCAGCCGCGTATCGCCGGCGCCAGCAAGTTCAACTACTGGCGCTTGTGGAACTTCGCACTGGAAGGAATCACCGGGTTTTCGACCGCGCCCTTGCGCGTGGCCACGTATGCCGGACTCGCCACTGCCGCGGCCGCTTTCGCCTACGGGGCGTGGATCATCGCCAAGACCTTGCTGTGGGGTGACCGGGTGCAGGGCTGGCCGACGATGATGGCGGTCGTGCTGTTCCTGGGCGGCGTGCAGCTGATGGCGCTTGGCACGATCGGTGAATACCTGGGCCGGCTTTACGTCGAGGCCAAGCAGCGGCCCCTGTACCTGATCAGGGACTGGCGGCCGGCGGCACCGGCAGTGGCCCAACAGGAATAAGATGGGTCAACCTCATCGCGCGGAAGATGGCCATGCGGAACGTCAGCCAGATACTTGAACGCAAGGGCAGCAAGATCGTCAGCGTGCCCGGTGCAGCGCCGGTGCTGGACGCCATCCGGCTGATGGCCGAACACCACATCGGCGCGGTGCTGGTGATGGATGGCGGCCAGTTGGTCGGCATCGCCAGTGAACGCGATTACGCGCGCAAGGTGATCCTGCAAGGGCGCGCTTCCAGCGACACGCCGGTCGCCGCGATCATGAGCTCGCCGGTCGTGTGCGTCGCGCCCGCCGACTCCGTTGCCGAATGCATGTCGATCATGACCGAGCGGCACCTGCGCCATTTGCCCGTAGTCGATGACGGCCAGGTGCTGGGCATCGTGTCGATCGGCGACCTGGTCAAGGAAGTCATCGAGGACCAGAAGCAGGAGATCACCTATCTGCAGCGTTATATCGCCAGCTAGGGCTGCACGCTGATTGTTTCAGGCCGATTGCGCAGGACCCAGCACCTGCATGGAAACCGCGACGAAGTGGCAGGCGCTGCCAAGCAGCACGAAGCCGTGCCAGATCGCGTGTGCATGGGGACGTTTGCTCATGTAAAAAATTGTGCCGAAGGTGTAGGCCAGTCCGCCGGCGAGCAACCATAGCAGGGTGGCCACCGGCACGTGTGCAAGGAAGGGCTTGATCCCGATCACTGCCATCCAGCCCATGCCGATGTAGATCAGCGTGGAGATGCCCTTGAAACGACCGGTATAGAACAACTTGAAGATGATGCCGGCGGTAGCCAGCGTCCACGCGGCAGCGAACATCCACCAGCCGCCATGGCCGCGCAGGCCTATCAGCGTGAACGGCGTGTAGGTGCCGGCGATCAGCAGGAAAATCGCGCAGTGGTCGAACACCTTCATCCGGCTCTTGGTGACCATGTGCGGGATCGAATGATAAAGCGTCGATGAGGTGTACACCGCGATCAATGCAATACAGAAGACCAGCGCCCCGGCCAGCTGCCAGCCATCGGAGTAGACCGCCGCCAGCGTGATCAATACCGCGCTGGCAACAGCGGCGAGCAGGAAACCGACGCCGTGGGTCAGCGCGTTCCAGATCTCTTCACGCCAGTCGTGTCGGTCGGTCATGCCGTCACAGGTCCTGGCCAGCCTTCGCGGGTTCGGCCGAATCGTCGTCCTGGGCATGGAAGCGATGCAACAAGCGGTGGATCAGCGGGGCAAAGATCAGCCCGGCCACCGCCAGCACGGCCAGTCCGGAGTAAAGGGCGTAGATACCCGCGAACAGCTTCCCGGCGTCCGTCCGTGGCGACCACAGCGGTCCCATGCCTGAGAGGATCATCGAGGCATTGAGAAAGCTGTCCATCGCCGGCAGGCCTTCGAGGAAGTGGTAACCCAGCATGCCAAGGCCAAGTGACCCACCGATCACGAGGAAACCAAGGCTGAGGTTGACCAGCACCCGATGCAGGAAGGCAGGCCAGGGCAGGAGTGCATGGTGGCGTTGTTCGAAGGCGAAGAGCCAGCCGCTCGTACGCTGCGTCGGCTTGGCGGGCCTAGTCTCTGGATTCATGCGCGCGGGTTCCGGTGAATGCGCAGAGCATGGCAGAGCGGCTTGCATCGCAGCAAATTCAGCGGACGACTCTTAGTTCTACCCATCGCCGGGGGCGCCGGGGTGACCAGCGGCGGGCGTGGCATCGTTGCGCCGTGGCAAAATGCTGCAACTTTCAGCATCCGCCGCAGTCAGATCTGGACGCCGCCGACCATTCGCCACAGGAAACCTGCATGAACCGCTCCTTCGTAATCGCGTTGTCCGCCGCTACCTCGTTGCTGGTTGTCGCTGCGTGCGCGCAACCGACCTCGGCGGTCGCCGCCACCGGCGCCGCGGCCGCGGCGCCAGCATCGAGCGCCGGCGATGCGCCTATCCGCGCCGCTTTGATTAAAGCCGTGCCGGGCGCGGTGATTGACAGCGTCAAGCCCTCGCCCATTGCGGGCTTCCGCGAAGTCTCGGTCAACGGCCGCGTCGTGTACGCCAGCACCGATGGCAAATACCTGATCCAGGGCTCCCTGATAGAACTCGGAAGCCGGGAAAACCTGACCGCGGCCAGCGAAGCCGTCATCCGCCGCGGGCTTCTGGACGCAGTGCCGCGCGACCGGCGCATCGTGTTTTCGCCGGCCAATCCCAAGTATCGGTTGACCGTCTTCACCGATATCGATTGCGGCTTCTGCCGCAAGTTGCACTCGCAGATTGCCGATTACAACAAGGCCGGTATCGCGGTGGAGTATCTGTTCTTCCCGCGCGCAGGCCTGGCCTCGGAGTCCTACACCAAGGCGGTCAACGTCTGGTGCGCAAACGACCGCCAGAAGGCACTGACCGATGCCAAGCTGGATCGGCCGGTGGCCAAGAAAACTTGCGCCAATCCGGTAACCATGACCTACCAGCTGGGCCAGAAGATTGGCGTCGACGGCACGCCGGCGGTATATGCGGCCGACGGCACGCAACTCGGCGGCTACCTGTCGCCGGCGGACATGCTGGCGCGGCTGGACCGCCAGTCAGGCAAGGCCGTCGCGGCGAGGTAAGGTCGCGCCTGCGACAGCCGTTTGGCGGTTTGGTTTAGAATAGCGATCGTTTTCCACGGAAATACGCGGACATGATCGTCCTCGAGGGCCATGCGGCCCTGTCGCCCTTCCGGCGCGACCGTCTTCAAGCCCGCCTGCGTAAAATCGTTCCCGATCTGGAGATCACCGGCGCCTGGCACGTGTACTTCGTGCAGCCCGATCCTGGAGCTTCGCCCGACCTGGGCGTGCTTGGCCGAATTCTCGAGGGCAGCAGCCGCCAGCAGCCGCTCGCGCCCGATGCAAAAAGCCAATTCGTCACGCCGCGCCTGGGCACGGTGTCGCCATGGGCCAGCAAGGCCACTGAAATCCTGCGCGGAGCAAACCAGCCGGTGTTGCGGGTCGAGCGCGGGTTGCGCATCGACCTGAGTGGCTTACCGGACGCTGATGATGCGCACTGGCCGCGCTTTCGCGCTGCGCTGATCGATCCAATGACGCAGTCCTTGCTCGACAACCGCGATGACGGCAGCGGGTTGTTCGCCCAGGCGCAGGCCGCGCCATTGGAGCGGATTGCGCTGGCAGACCTTGCGCAGGCCAATCGCCGGCTGGGCCTGGCTTTGTCCGGGGATGAACTCGACTACCTGTCTGCGCGCTATGGCGAGCTGGGCCGCGATCCGTCGGACGCGGAACTGATGATGTTCGCGCAGGCCAATTCCGAGCATTGCCGGCACAAGATATTCAACGCCAGCTACAGCCTCGATGGCGAGGACATGCCGAATTCCCTGTTCGGGATGATTCGCAATACGCACGCCGCAGCGCCGCAGTACACGCTGAGTGCGTACAAGGACAATGCCGCGGTAGTTGAAGGGTTTGCCGGGCGGCGCATCGCCAGCGATGTGCGAACCGGTGAATATTCACTGGCACCGGCGCGGACGAGTGCGTTCTGCATCAAGGTTGAAACACACAATCATCCGACGGCGATTTCGCCCTTCCCCGGCGCGAGCACCGGCGCCGGCGGCGAGATCCGCGATGAAGGCGCGACGGGGCGCGGCGGCAAGCCCAAGGCCGGGCTGACTGGTTTTTCGGTATCGCACCTGCGCATTCCCACGCTGCCGCAACCATGGGAGTTACCGCGCGAACTCAACCCGCGCATGGCAAGCGCGCTGGACATCATGCTCGACGGGCCCTTGGGTGGCGCGGCGTTCAACAACGAATTCGGCAGGCCGGTATTGACCGGTTATTTCCGCAGCTTCGAACTGCCGACCGCGCAAGCCGGCATCACCCGCGCCTACGACAAGCCGATCATGCTCGCGGGCGGACTGGGCGCGATAGACGTCGGGCAAGTGAAGAAATTGGCGCTGCGCCCCGGCGACCTGGTAATCGTGCTGGGCGGACCGGCGATGCTGATCGGCCTGGGTGGTGGCGCAGCCTCGTCCGTGGCCTCCGGCGAAAGCTCCGAAGCCCTCGACTTCGCCTCGGTACAACGCGACAACCCGGAGATGGAACGGCGCTGCCAGGAAGTGATCGACCGCTGCGCAGTGCAGGGCGAAGCCAATCCGATCCGCTTCATGCATGACGTTGGCGCGGGCGGATTGTCCAACGCGATTCCGGAATTGCTGCATGACTCCCATGTCGGCGGCATCATCGACCTGGCGCGCGTACCGTGCGTGGATCCGTCGCTGTCGCCAATGCAGCTGTGGTGCAATGAATCGCAGGAGCGCTACGTGCTCGGCATCGCGCCGGCCGATCTGGAGCGTTTCGATGCCATCTGCCAGCGCGAGCGCTGCCCCTATTCCGTCGTGGGCCATGCCAGCGACGAACAGCGCCTGCTGGTTGGGTACGGCGCGGGCAGCCCCGATGCGCAGCCGCCGGCGATTGACATGCCGATGGACTTGCTGTTCGGCAAGGCGCCGAAGACGCATCGCGATGCCGTGCATATCCAGGCATCGCGCTGGCCGAAGCTTGCGACCTCCGCAATCGATCTGCATGAAGCGGGCTTGCGCGTGCTTTCGCATCCAACCGTCGCTTCAAAGAATTTCCTGGTCACCATTGGCGACCGCACGGTCGGTGGGCTGAGTGCGCGTGACCAGATGGTGGGGCCATGGCAGTTGCCACTGGCCGATTGTGCGATCAGCCTGACCGACTTCACCGGGGTGTCCGGCGAAGCGATGGCGATTGGCGAGCGCACGCCGCTGGCGCTGATCAATGCAGCCGCCTCCGCGCGCATGGCGTTGGGCGAGGCAATCACCAACCTGGCCAGTGCTTCGGTCGGCACCCTGTCGGAAGTGAAACTTTCGGCGAACTGGATGGCTGCGGCCGCGCAGCCCGGTGAAGACGCGCTGCTCTTTGATGCGGTAAAGGCACTGGGACTGGAGCTGTGCCCCGAGCTGGATATCAGCATTCCGGTTGGCAAGGACTCGCTGTCCATGCAGGCGCAATGGCCGGGCAGGGATGGCGCGCAGCTGTCGGTTTCGCCGGTATCGCTGATCGTGACCGCCTTTGCGCGTGTTGCCGATGCGCGCGCGCAGTTGACGCCAGTGCTGCTGCCCGACACCGACACCGAGCTATGGCTGATTGGCCTCGGCGCCGGGCAGAAGCGCCTTGGGGGCAGCATCCTGGCCCAGTGCTACGGCACCTTCGGCAACACTTGCCCGGACCTGGATGACGCCAGCCGGCTGCAATCATTCTTTGACCTGATCCAGGCCGCGCGCGCCGACAAGCTGCTGCTCGCCTACCACGACCGATCCGATGGCGGTGCCTTTGCGGCTTTGTGCGAAATGGCCTTCTGCTCGCGCATGGGGCTGGAGCTGACCCTGGATGCCTGGGGCGATGATCCCTTTGCCTGCCTGTTCAACGAAGAGCTCGGCGCCATCGTGCAGGTGGCTGCGCACGATCGCGCGGCTTTCGCCGACCTCGTCAACCGCCACGACCTGACCCGATGCGCGCAGCGCATCGGCAAGCCCGTTGCCGCGCCGGTGCTGCGCGTGTTTGCCGAGCGCGAGGTGATTGTCGAGTGGCAATGGCAGGAGCTCTTCGATGCCTGGTGGTCGGTGACGCACGCGATGCAATCGCTGCGTGACAACCCCGAGTGCGCCGATGAGGAAAAAGCGGCGCGGCGTGATTTTTCCGATCCAGGCCTGGTGCCGGCGCTGAATTTCGAAATTTCAGCGCCGGCGGTGCACACCGGTGCGCGCCCCCGCGTGGCCATCCTGCGCGAACAGGGAGTGAACAGCCATGTCGAGATGGCGTCGGCGTTTCACAAGGCCGGGTTCACCGCTGTCGACGTTCACATGACCGATCTGATCCAGGGTCGCGTGCGCCTGGACAGCTTCGCCGGAATGGCCGCCTGTGGCGGCTTCAGCTACGGCGACGTGCTCGGCGCGGGGCGCGGCTGGGCCACCTCCATCCTCGAACGGCCGATGCTGCGCGATCAGTTCGCGGAGTTTTTCGCGCGTGCCAACAGCTTCAGTTTGGGCGTTTGCAACGGTTGCCAGATGTTCGCGCAGCTGAAGGCGCTGATCCCGGGCGCCGAACACTGGCCGCGCTTCCTGCGCAACCGCAGCGAGCAATTCGAGGCTCGGCTGAGCCTCGTTGAAGTCGTGGAATCGCCGTCCATTTTTTTCCGCGACATGGCCGGTGCGCGCATTCCGATCGTGGTTTCGCACGGCGAAGGCCGTGCCGATTTCGATGAGGCCGCGCACGCCGGGCAAGCCCAGGTCGCGTTGCGCTTCATCGACGGCCACGGCCGCGTCGCAGTTGACTATCCCGCCAATCCGAATGGCTCGCCCGCGGGCATCGCCGGCCTGACCAGCCTGGATGGCCGCAGCACCTTGCTGATGCCCCATCCGGAGCGCACGCACCGCACCGTGCAGATGAGCTGGCATCCGCCGCAGTGGGGCGAGCAATCGCCATGGATGCAGCTGTTCCATAACGCCCGGACCTGGGTCTAGCGTTTCAGCGGCAGCTGAACGGGTAGCCGCGGCAGCCGCGTGCCGCGAATCAGCTGGTAAAGTCGCCATCTGGACCACGGAGCTTCAGTCGATGAACGCGATTGCCACGGATGACACGCACGCCGGTGCCGACGCGCAAATCGCGTCGGCGTTGCTTGCGCGTGGTCGGCTGAAGGACATCGACCTGGCACGCGCGCAACGGCTGCAGGCCGATGCCGGTGGCTCGCTGTCGGGTCTGCTCGTGCGCCTGGGGCTGGTGTCGGAGCGCGACATGGCCGAGGCGTCCAGCGAAGTGCTGGGCCTGCCCTTGCTCAGCGCCAAGGATTGCCCGGAAGCGCCGCTGGAAAACCTGCCGCTGAGCCTGCGTTTCCTCAAGCAGCAGGCAGTGTGCCCGGTGGGCGAAGATGCGCACGGAATCGACTTGCTGGTTGCCGATCCGCAGGATGACTACGCCGCGCACGCCGTGGCGCTCGCCACCGGCCGTGATGTGCGCGTGCGCATCGGCCTGCGCTCGGAAATCGCCGACCTCATCGAGCGCTACTACGGCCAGGGCCGCAGCGCGATGGGTACCATCGTCGAAAACATCGGCGACGAATCCGCCGGCGACGAAGACGATGTCGAACACCTGCGCGACCTGGCATCGGAAGCGCCGGTCATCCGCCTGGTCAACCTGGTGATCCAGCGCGCGGTCGAATTGCGTGCCTCGGACATCCACATCGAACCATTCGAAAATCGGCTGAAGGTGCGCTATCGCGTTGATGGCGTTCTCGAGGAAGCGGAATCGCCACCTGCCAACCTCACTGCCGCAGTGATCTCGCGCATCAAGATCATGGCCAAGTTGAACATCGCCGAGCGCCGGCTGCCGCAGGACGGTCGCATCATGGTTCGCGTGCAGGGCAAGGAACTCGACCTGCGCGTCAGCTCGGTGCCGACCGCGCATGGCGAAAGCGTGGTGATGCGTTTGCTCGATCGGGAATCGGTCGTGCTCGATTTCAAGGCGCTCGGTTTTACCGACGAGTTCCTGGCCAGCTTCATGCGCGTGCTCGAGCAGCCGCACGGCATCCTGCTTGTCACCGGACCCACCGGCTCGGGCAAGACCACGACGCTGTACGCCGCGCTGTCGCAACTCAATACGCCGGACGTGAAGATCATCACCGTCGAGGATCCGGTCGAGTACCAGATCGAGGGCATCAACCAGATCCAGGTCAAGCCGCAGATCGGGCTCGACTTCGCGCATGCGCTGCGCAGCATCGTGCGCCAGGATCCGGACATCATCATGATCGGCGAGATGCGTGATCTGGAAACCTCGCGCATCGCCATCCAGTCGGCGTTGACCGGTCACCTCGTGCTTTCCACATTGCATACCAACAATTCGGCCGGCGGCATTACTCGCCTCCTCGACATGGGCGTCGAGGATTACCTGCTGACCTCCACCGTGAATGGCATCCTCGCGCAACGGCTGGTCCGCCGCCTGGAGCCGGTGCACGCGGAGCGTTACGAAGCCACGCAGGAAGTCATCGCCGAGTTCGAACTGCGCCGCTTCCAACCCGAGGGCACCATCTATCTGTATCGGCCAAAGGCATCGCCCTTGTCGCTCACCGGTTATCTCGGCCGCGGCACCATCATGGAATTCCTGGTGATGAATGATGAGTTGCGCAAGCTGGTAATGCAGCACGCCGGCATGGGCGATATCGAAGCGGCGGCACGCGCCACCGGCATGCGCACGATGTACGAGGACGGTTTGATCAAGGCGATGCAGGGCGTGACCACGCTCGAGGAAGTCCTGCGCGTTACCCAGGAAGGCTGAGTAAGTGGCGCTATACCGTTACAAGGCGCTGTCGGCGACAGGCGAAGCGCTCGATGGCCAGATGGAGGCGGGCAGTCCCGATGAAGTCATCGTAAGACTGCAGGACCAGGGCTTCATGCCGGTGGAAGCGCGCCGCGCTGATGACAGCGTCGAAGGCCTGAGCCTGTTGTCGCTGGGGAAGAAGCGCGAGCTCAGCGCCGACCAGATTTTGCAATTCACCCAGCAACTATCCACGCTGCTTGCCGCCGGCCAGCCACTGGATCGCGCCATGGGCATCCTGCTGGAACTGCCCGAAACCGGCGATGCCAAACGCGTGCTGGAGCGCATCCGCGAAACCGTCCGCGGCGGCGCGCCCTTGTCCGTCGCGCTTGAGCAGCAACACGGCTTGTTCTCGCGCCTGTACGTGAACATGGTGCGCGCTGGTGAATCCGGTGGCGGGCTCGATGATGCACTGCGCCGTCTGGGCGACTACCTGGAACGCAGTCGCGACCTGCGTAGCCGCGTGGTAAACGCGTTGATCTATCCAGTGGTGCTGGTGTCGCTGGTGCTGGGCTCGGTGGCCTTCCTGCTCGCCTTCGTCGTGCCCCAGTTCGAGGAATTGTTCACCAGCATGAATGCCGAGCTGGCCTGGTACACGCAGGCGGTGCTGTGGGCGAGCAAGACGCTGCGTGACGGCTGGCTGTTCCTGCTGATAGGCGTGGTCGTGCTGGCCTGGTGGCTCAATGGCCGCATGCGCGACCCCGCCTTCCGCCTCGCGCTGGATGGCTGGCTGCTCCGCAACCGTTTCACCGGCACGCTGGTGGCCCGACTGGACACTGCCCGCCTGGCGCGCACCGTGGGTACGCTGGTCGGCAACGGCGTGCCCTTGCTCAGCGCTTTGAACCTGGGCCGCAACGTGCTGTCCAATCGCGTGTTGGCCGCTGCGCTGGAAGCGGCGGCGGGCGAGGTCAAGTCCGGCTCCGGTCTGGGCTACGCGCTCGGCCGGCAGAAAGTATATCCGCGGTTGGCGGTGCAGATGATCCAGGTCGGCGAGGAGTCCGGTGAATTGGATTCCCTGCTGATCAAGGTCGCCGACACCTTCGACATCGAGACCCGTAATTCGCTGGACCGGCTGCTCGCTCTGCTGGTGCCGGCACTGACCATGCTGATGGCGCTGATCGTCAGCGGCGTCATTCTTTCGGTACTGCTCCCTATCTACGACATGACTGGAAACCTCGGCTGATGAAAATCAATAGGCAATTTTCGATATCGCAACGTGCGCGCGGCTTCACGCTGCTCGAGCTGGTGATCGTGATCGTACTGATCGGCACGGTGCTGGGCGTGGTTGGCGGCAAGATCATCGCCAACAAGAAGCGCGCAGAGGCCAACCTGGCGCGCACGCAATTGCAATCCCTGGCCGCGCAGGTGGACCAGTACCAGTCCGATGTCGGCAGCTATCCGGAATCGCTCGAGCAGCTGGTGAAGGCGCCCGGCAGTGTCGAAGGCTGGCTGGGCCCCTACGCCAAGGCCAAGGACTTCAGCGATCCCTGGCACAACCCGATCCAGTATCGCCGTCCCGGCCACGACGAGTCGCCGTACGAGTTGATCAGCCTTGGTGCTGACGGCAAGCCCGGTGGCGATGGCGTGGACAAAGACGTCGTCGCACCCTGATCGGCGCCATGCCGTGCGCAAGCAGCGTGGTTTTTCGCTGATAGAAATGATCGTGGTGGTCGTGCTGATCGCGGCGGCCACTGCGCTCGCGGCATCGGTGATGAGCCGCGGACTGCCGGGCCAGCAGTTGCGCGCATCAGCCCGCGAGCTCGCCGCGCAATTGCGCTACACGCGCGCGCAGGCCATCGTCACCGGGCGTCCGCAATCCTTCACGCTGGACGCCGGCACGCGCCGCTGGCAGGCACCGAACCGTCGCGGCGGCCAGTTGCCCGCGGCGATCACCGTGGTGGCAACCGGCGCACGCGTCGAGCAGTCGCGTCCGCGCATGGCGGCTATCCGCTTTTTCCCCGAAGGCGCCGCGACGGGCGGGCGCATTGTGCTCTCGCGTGACCAGGCGGCCTGGCAGGTGGACGTGCAATGGCTGACCGGCGAGGTCACCGTGAAGCGCCGGGCGGCGCTGCCATGAAGGCTGCGCGCGGCTTCACCTTGCTCGAGGTGATGATGGCCTTTGTGCTTTTGGCGGCGGCAATGAGCCTGCTGGTGTCGATGATTTCGCGGGGGCTGCACCAGGTTCAGCAGGCGCAAGGGGAAACCGAGGCCACCTTGTATGCGCAGTCACTGCTGGACCAGATCGGCGTGCTCGGACCGATTGCGGCCGGGCGCAGCGAGGGCAATTTCGACCGCGGGCGTTACCGGTATCAGCTGCAGATAGACGAAACAACGGACCCGTCGCCGCGTCCCGCTGCCGGCCCGACGCCGCCCATGGGCAGCATCGGCAGCGTGTCAGCGCCGCGCCTGTACCGCATCGTGCTGGCGGTGAGCTGGGGCGCGAACCTGCCGGGCCAGCGTCTTCACTTCAGCACCTTGCGTGCGCGCGCGCCGCCGCAGACCGGGTTGCCGGCGCAATGACGCAGTCACGAGTGCGACGCATTGGCAACAAACGCAGCCACGGCTTCACGCTGATCGAAGTGATCGTTGCCACCAGCTTGCTGGCCTTTGGCCTGGCGCTTGGTTTTGCCACGCTGCGCGGCGCAACTCGCGCCACTGAACATGCCGGGCTGACTGCACAACGTGATGAGCGACTGCGTGCCGTGCAGGGGTTCTTGCGCAACCAGATCAACGCGGCGCTGCCGATGGCCATGTCGGTTGATGCCGACACCGGCCAGGGTACTTTCTTCAGCGGCAGCGCCAGAAAGATCGAATTCGTCGCGGCCATGCCCGGCTATCTGTCGCGTGGCGGCCCGTACGTGCAGACGCTGGAGTTCGTGCCGGCCGCCAATGGCCAGGAGCTGCGCTTCCAGCATCGGCTGTTGACGCCGCTCGGACCTGTCGCCGCCGAGCGCGAACCGGTGGTGCTGGCCGATGGCATCGCCGAGGGTAGCTTCGAGGTGCGCAACCTCGGCCCGGACAGCCAGCCTGCGGCATGGCAACCCACTTGGAACGTGCCGGCGCAGTTGCCGCCGCTGGTACGCATCCGTCTGCGCTTCCGGCAACCGGAGCTGCGTTGGCCGGAATTCGTCGCGGCAACGCGCATGGGCGTGGCCTTTGCCGGCGACGCCACCAACCCGCAGCCCGGCGGCAGCCAGAGCAAGTGAGGACCCAACCGAATCGGCGCGTCACCGGCGCGGCACTGTTGCTGGTGCTCTGGCTGCTGGTGTTGCTGACCGGCGTAGTTTCCGTGTTTGCCTTGTCGGCGCGCACCGAGGGTTTGCAGGGCCGCTTCGTCGGGCGCAGCGCCGCGACGCGTTACGCCGCCGAGGCCGGCGTCGAAATTGCCGCCTTGCACATGCAGGCCGAGGAACCCACCTCGCGCTGGATTCCGGACGGGCGGAGCAATCAATTCAATTTCGACGGTTACCAGGTCAGCGTGCGCGTGGTCGACGAGTCGGCGAAAGTGGATATCAACGTCAGCTCTCCACAACTGATGTCCGACCTGATGGTCGCGCTCGGCACGCCACAGGCGCGGGCGCGACAACTGGCCGGTGCCATCGTCGACTGGCGTGATCCCGATGA
>JAYSXN010000198.1:0-5222 GCA_043717405.1 Gammaproteobacteria bacterium | reverse complement strand
TGCTCTGGTCCATGCCCGATGGCAGCACGATCGGGCCGGATGACTGGCATGACAGCGATGGCGGCCTGGGTTGCCGGCTGTTCGAAAGCAGCGAAGCGGCGTTCGCTGGCGAAGCGGCGCGTGCCACGCTGATGCTCATGTTCAATCCGCTGCCACAGCAGATCGATTTCGTTTTACCGTTGGGGCACTGGCGGCTCGCGCTCGACAGCAGCGTCTCCATGTCCATGGCGGCAACGTTGCACGACAGCGTGGCGGTGCCGGCGAAGTCTCTGCTGCTGTTGCGTCCCATTTTTTATGCCTCGGAATCCCTGCCATGAAACTCGACGTCCGTCGCTCCGGCGTATTGCTGCATGTGACCTCGCTGCCTGGTGCGAACGGAATCGGCGATTTCGGACCGTCGGCCTATCGTTTCGTCGACTGGCTGGCCTCGGCCGGTCAACGCGTGTGGCAATGGTTGCCCAACACACCGATCGGTCCGGGCGACTCGCCTTACCAGGGCGTGTCCGCCTTCGCCGGCAGCCAATGGATGGTCGCGCTGGAACCGCTGGTGGAAAAAGGCTGGTTGCTGCCGCCGGTGTTACCCGACGGTGGCTTCTCTCCTCTGCGCGTCGAGTACGGCCGCGTGCTGCCATGGCGCCAACAGCAATTGCGCGCAGCGGCAGACGGCTTCTTCGCAAGTGCAAGCGCCGCAGATCGCGAAGCTTTCGAACTTTGGCGCGCATCGCAATCCGGTTGGCTGCCCGACTACGCCTTGTTCATGGCAATTCGCACGCCTCTGAATGGCCAGCCTTGGTGGCAATGGCCGGCACCGCTCGCCCGCCGCGACGCACCGGCGCTCGACGCCGCGCGCCAGCGCCATGCTGGTGACATTGCTTTTTGGGAATTCGTGCAGTGGTGTTTCGACGTGCAATGCGCAGCCTTGAAAGCGCATGCGCATAGCTGCCATGTATCCATCATGGGTGACCTGCCCATCTTCGTGGCGCATGACAGCGCTGATTGCTGGTCGCGCCCGGACCTGTACTACCTGGACGACGACTTCCAGACCACTGTCGTCGCCGGCGCGCCACCGGATGAGATGGGCCCGCTGGGCCAGCGCTGGGGCAATCCGCTGTATCGCTGGGAACGCATGGCGCAGGAAGGATTCGCCTGGTGGATCACACGCGTGCGCCGTGCACTGCAGCAAGTCGATGTGTTGCGGATCGATCACTTCCGCGGTTTCGCAGGCTATTGGGAAATACCGGCCAGCAGTCCAACTGCGCAACAGGGCCGTTGGATGCCCGCGCCGGGCAGGGATTTGTTCGACGCAATCGCCGCATCCCTGGGCGAGGTGCCCATCGTCGCCGAAGACTTGGGCTTCATCACGCCCGACGTGATCGAGCTGCGCGACGCGTTTGGATTTCCAGGCATGCGCATCCTGCAGTTCGGTTTCGGTGGCGATGGCGGCCATGAATTCCTGCCACACAACTACCACCGCGCCTGCGTGGTCTACACCGGCACCCACGATAACGAAACCGTCCTCGGCTGGTGGCAGAACGCGCCGATGCATGAGCGAAAGTTTGCAGCGCTCTACCTGCATGCGGAACGCAGCGACGTGCACTGGCGAATGATCCAGGCGGCCAGCAACTCCGTCGCCGACATGGCCGTGTTCCCCTTGCAGGATGTACTCGGCCTGGATGGATCGCACCGGATGAACCTGCCCGGCAGCACGATGGGCAACTGGAGCTGGCGCTTCGACTGGCCGATGCTTGGCGAAGACATCGCACGCGAACTTGCCGCGATCACGGCCGCCAGTGGCCGCAGCCCAACCGACATTCGCAGGCTGTTGCCGACGCTTCCTGATCAGGAGTGAGCGCAAGTGCGACCGCCGCTACCGACGACAAACCTATCGGCGGACGATGACGCGCGTCCGGCGCTGCCGCGTCCGCGACTGGTCGCCATCGCCTGGCCACTGATGGCCGAACTCGTGCTCGGCTTTGGTATTGGCCTGCTCGGCCTGTGGCTGGCTTCGCGCGAATCCGACACCGCCTCGGCCGCGTTCGCCCTGTCCAACCAGGTGCTCGGTGCATTCTTCCTGCTGTTTCGCATCATCAGCATGGGTGTCAGCGTCGTCATCACGCAGAACCTTGGCGCAGGGCACCTCGATGGTGCCAACCGCACGGCGCTGGCGTCACTGGGCGCGAGCACCTGGATTGGATTGGGCACCGCGCTGGTGGTGTTCACTGGCGCCGCGCCGCTGCTGCACCTGCTCAACGCCCCCGAACCGGTGCTGGCAGTGGGCGCGCCATACCTGCAGATGTTGTCGCTCGCCTTGCTGCTGGATGCCTACAACGCGAGCATGGCGGCGGTCATGCGCGCGCACCTGCGCACGCGCGATGCCATGTTCAACATCCTTGCCATGCATTCGCTGCACTTGCTGCTATGCCTGCCACTGATGCGCGGCATCGGGCCGATACCGGCGCTGGGGCTGCCCGGCTTCGCGCTGGCGATGGCGCTCAGCCGAGGCTTCGGAATGCTGGTGCACCTGGGGCTGTGGCGCTGGCGCTTGAACCTGCGACCTACGCTGCACGACTGGTGGACGACGCGACGCGCGGTGCTCGGGCCGGTGCTGCACATCGGACTGCCCGGCGCGGCCGAAAGCATTGCCTACCGTCTGGCGATGCTTGCTTCGCTGACCGCCGTGGCCGGCATGGGCACCGCGCAACTGGCAACGCATACCTACGCATCCCAGGTCATCAACATCGTGGTGCTGTTCACCGTCTCGATCGGCTTTGCTGGTGAAATCCTGGTGGGACACCTGATTGGCGCGGGACAGTTGCACCACGCCAATCGCATGGTGCGGCGCAGCCTGGTGCTGGGACTCGCCGTATCACTGGTGACGGCAGTAGCCGCCGCGGCGACGGCGCCGTGGGCCTTGCGCCTGTTCACGCGCGACCCGGACATTATTGCCCGCGCCACGACATTGCTGTGGCTGACCGTCGTGCTGGAGCCTGGACGCACCTGCAACATTGTGATCATCAACGCCTTGCGCGCCACCGGCGACGCGCGCTTTCCAGTGGCGGTGGGAGCGGTGTCCATGTTGCTGGTCATGGCCGGCGGCTCGTGGCTTCTTGGGGTGCACTACGGTCTTGGGCTGGTTGGCGTATGGATCGCCTATGCCGCCGACGAATGGCTGCGCGGCCTGATCATGGCTGCGCGTTGGTTCGGCCACGGCTGGGTGCGCTCGGCACGTTCGGCGCGACGGCGCGTATGGCAGCAGCGCCTGGCTTTGACGGCGCCGCGTCCGTGAGAGGATATCCTCGCAACCCGCGGCTCTCTGGATCGATGATGAAAAAACTACTGCTGGCCGTTGCCCTGCTGCTGCTCGCAGGCCCCGGCGTTGCCGATGTGCGTCCAGCCACAGCCGGCCCCGGCGTGCATGTGCTGACGCCGCCGCTGCACATCGCCGCTCTCGCCCGCGAGCGCACCATCCGCGTATACCTCCCGCCAAGCTATGGCCACGGTCATCGGCGTTATCCGGTGCTGTACATGCACGATGCGCAGAACCTGTTCGACGATGCCACGTCCTTCATCGGCGAGTGGGGTGTAGACGAAACAATGGACATGCTGGCAAGGACGCAGGGCATCGAAGTCATCGTCGTCGGCATCGACAACGGCCAGGACAAACGGATCAACGAGCTTAGCCCATGGCCGAACCCACGCTTTGGCGCCGCGGAAGGTGAGCAGTACATGGATTTCGTCGTCGGCACGGTCAAGCCATACATCGACCGCACCTATCGCACCCGGCGCGACCGCCGGCACACCGGCATCATGGGCAGCTCGATAGGCGCACTCATCTCGCACTATGCTTTGTTCAAGTACCCGGAAGTCTTCAGCAAGGCCGGCATCTTTTCGCCGTCGTACTGGTTCTCGGACCAGGTGTTCGGCTATACCGCCGCGCATCGCCTGCGCCCAGGCACGCGAGTCTACCTGGCTGCCGGCGACAAGGAAGATGCCGAGATGACCGGCGACGTCATGAAGATGGATGCGCAGATGCGCGCCTCGGAAAAAAGCCTGGCCCTGCACACGTCGATCCGCCGTGGAGCGGAGCACAACGAAACTTCGTGGAAGCGCGAGTTCCCCGAGGCGATGATCTTCCTTTTCGGCAAGCACTGAGCATTGTTCAACCCGCAGCCCCGCGTGCAGAACGTCGGGCTGGCCGATGGCCAGCGCTGCATCGTTGTCGACGATGCCCTGGTCCAGCCACGGCGCTTGGTTGAACTCGCAATGAGGCAACGGGAAAAATTCGGTAGTGCGCCATTCAACGCCTACCCCGGCGTGGAGCTGCCACTCACCGACGCAATCACGCAGGCCCTCCATCAGTTTTTCGACCGACACGTCCGTGGCCTGTTGCACGGGCGCCGTACCCTGCGAATGAATTGCCGTCTGGCGCTGACCACGCGACCAGCGCAAGAGCTGGAACCCCGACAATGGCTATGCCATCGCGACAGTGCCTGGGTGGCACCACAGCATTGCATTGCCGCGGCGGTGTTGTACCTGTTCGAAGATCCGGCCCTCGGCGGGACGGGGTTCTACCGATCCCGCTTGTCTGACGCGGAAACCGATTTGCTCGTCCATGACTCCAGCACCCAGGACGCCGCCGTGTTCAGCGCGAAGTACAACCTCTCGCCCGCTTACATGACCGGCTCCAACGCCTATTTCGATCGTATCGGCGGCGTGGCTGCCAAGTTCAATCGCTTGATCTTCTACGATGGGCGCACCTTCCACAGCGCCGACCTAGCGCCCGGTCCGGCCTTGTCGAATGATCCGGCCCTCGGCAGGCTGACGCTCAACGGATTTTTCACCTGCACGCGCAAGGCAGCCGGCTGCGCTTGAGTCCCGGCCTGCAATCAACTCCGCACATACACGACAACGCTTTGGCCTCTTAGCTGCGGCTCGGCTGCGGGAATACCGGTGCTCATGCGCCGAGGCGAACTGGCGCCCACGCCGGGCGCAGGGAAAACCTGCCTGGTTTCGCCAGCGCGCAGGTCCATCCAGCCGGCCGGAACCTTCGCAGCTTTTTTCCCGTAATTGATGAGCACCCAACTGGTCTGCGCACCCTCGGTGCGACGAAATCCCATCAGTTTTCCGACAACAAACGGTGTCTCATAGCCTCCGCGTGACAGCGACGGGTAGCGATTGCGCAGCTCCAGCAAGGCGCGATACCAGGCGAGGATGGAATCGGC
>JAYSXN010000197.1:0-5232 GCA_043717405.1 Gammaproteobacteria bacterium | reverse complement strand
GTCATGGGGCTCAAGCCATTGGACAACAGTGCAATCAGACGCACCGCCAGAGAAGGAAGGCTTGGACTGCCTTCGCCAGCGGCCGCAACACGTTCAATGACCTCGGTCGCATGCCCAACGGTGGCAACACGATCGTCCAGTAGCCCTTGTACAACCAGCGCTCGCAAGAACGGGCACGGGTTGTTGGGCGACACCGTTCTCTCAGCCTTGACGTCCATGTAGGAACTCCAGATTGGAAATAATCGATTGTCATCGCTTTCGCCATGCCCTCGCAGCGTAGCGGCTATGGAGCGGCCGGATCAGGCTCAGCGAAAAATATAGGCAACCCGGAACGCCCAGCAACCAACCGCTGCTCGCGGCGTCGTCGAGCCCGTAGCGGCGGCTCCAATCCGTGTGGCCGGTCCTATGGTCGCCGCCGATCGCTAGCAGGGTAAGCGCGAACGCAAACGCCGCATCCACGAACGCTTCGATGCGCGTGGTCTCGTCGCCACGCTTGGCGGGGTCGCGCGTCGTCACTGCTGAACCTGCGCTGCGGCGGACAAGCCGGGGCCGCGGTAGATTGCCCCATTTTTCATCACGAAATCGACGACGCGCAAGCGACCGACGTCCTCGTCCGGATCGCCGGTGACGGCAATCAGATCAGCGCGATATCCGGGCTGGATCCTGCCCAGCTCACTGCCGAGTCCGAGGATTTCGGCGTTGGTGGACGTGGCGGCCCTGATCGCCTCGGCTGCGGGCACGCCGCTGGCCACGTACAGGCCGAGTTCCTGCGCCGTCGCATCGGTGCCAAAGCTCGGCCCGGCATCGGTGCCCAGCCCAAGCCGGATGCCGGCGCGCCAGGCTCGCCCGGGGTTGGCCGTGGCCGCCTGGGTCCATCGTTTCAGCTCATCGCTGGCCAAGCCGCCGGCCCCGCCGGCGAAAGTGGCGAGCTGGCTGCCGACGTAATGGGCAACAAAGACCGTCGGCACCAGGAACGTTTTTTTGCCTTGAACAATTTTACCGACGCGGCATCGAAATAAGTGCCGTGCTCGATGGTGCGCACGCCGGCATTGAGCGCCATATTGATGGACGCGGTGGAATGGGCATGCGCGGCCATGGGAATGTTCGCCTGCTGCGCAGCTTCGGCGACCGCACGCATCTCGTCCGGAAACAGGATGGGCGCCGCGTCTGCCTGCCCGGTAGCTTCGCGGCCGGACCCGGACACGGTGACTTTGATCCAGTCCGAGCCCGCCTCGATGTTTTGGCGCACTGCGCGGCGACACGATTCGGGTCCATCGCAGGCAGCCGGCTGGTACGGCAGATCACCGGCTTGCGCCCGTTCGGCGCCATGGCCGCCGGTGCGCGAGATGATCCGTCCGGCCGCGATGATGCGCGGCCCTGCGATCTGCCCTTGGGCAATCGCATCGCGTAGCGCAAAAGTGACGCCGGTATTGTCGCCCACGTCGCGCACGGTGGTTACGCCTGCCGACAGCAAGTCGCGCAGGTAGCCCGCCGAGGCCAGCGCCAGGCGCGCTTCGGAGGAATAGGTGGCCGCGTTCGCGTTCATGATGATGGCCAGGTGCATGTGCAGGTCGATCAGGCCTGGCATCAGTACCTTGTTGGACAGGTCGATCAGCCGCGCGCCGGCGCCATATCCGGCAGCCGGTTTCAGCCCGGCTTCGACCGAGACGATCCTGCCATCGCGCACGAGCACTGTTTGTGGGCCGAGCGCGGGTTCGCCCGGCACGGCGATCACGCCGCCGGCGTGGATCACGATCAGCTCGGAGGTTTTTTCCGGCGGAGTTGCTGACTGAGAAAAGGCAGGCGTCAAGCCCAGCACGGCCATGACCGCCATCAATGCAATCTTGATCAAGGGCATTCCCGAAGCGTGTGCACTGCCCGATGATGCCATACGCCATTGGCCGCATTCGTCAGTACCTGGCCGGTGCCCCCCCCATCGCAGCACCTGGCGTTCGGTGTCCATAGCCTATTCGTCCAGGTGCCATTGGTGCCGTGCACGGCCTTGCGCCGCGGGCTAAGGTGCGCATGCAGTGTCGCCATTGGGGCGCCGCCCGCATTCCCACTGGTCAAGAGAATCTCAACATGCAACAGCAGCCACCACCTTCGGCGAATCCTTCGCTTGGCAGGCGCGTCCTGTCCAACCCCGTCGTGCGGATCGTGTTGGGAACGCTGCTGGTGTGGTTGCCTGCGCCCCTTGTCACGAAGACGGCGCATGCGTTGATCCCCGCACCTTACGGCCATCTGTGGCCCACGGTGCTCGCAGCGCTCCTCGTCTGGCTGGCCTATCGCTTCTTCGTACGTCGCGTCGAGCGACGACCGGTATCGGAGCTGTCTACTCCGGGCGCCTTTCGCGAGCTCGCTTCCGGGCTGTTGGTGGGAGTGTCAATGCAGGGGTTGCTATTCGGCGTCCTGTGGATGCTGGGCGTGTACCGCGTCGATGGGCTCGTCGCGCCAAGCAGCGGAATGCTGGCCATCGTGCCGCTCTATGTAGGCGTCGCGCTGTTGGAGGAGTTCGTTGGCCGTGGAATTGTTTTCGGCATTTCGCGACAGGCATTGGGGACTGTGTGGGCAGTGGTGATTTCGGCGCTGTTCTTTGGCGTAGTGCACGCACCCAACGCTGGCGCCAATCCCATTGGACTACTGACGTGTACCGCCTTCGGAATGTTGTTTGCAGCCGCGTACATGGCAACCGGAAGGCTTTGGCTGTGCATCGGGATTCACTTTGCCTGGAACTTCGCCCAGAGCCAGGTGTTCTCGTCACTGGTCTCCGGGACCAGCGACGGAACGGGGATCATCCAGGGACACCTGACGGGCCCTGACTGGCTGACGGGAGGTAGCTTTGGGTCCGAAGGTTCCGTCGTCGCTTTGGCGCTGGCGCTGATCGGGTTTGCCGCATTCATGGTGATGGCGCGTGCGCGGCATCTCAGCGCGGTCGGCAGCTCGTTACGGCCCGCAGTAGCTGTCGATGACCACGCTCATGCCAGCGGCGCGCTTGTCGGCTAGGCGGCGCATCTCGCTGACGGCAAGGACGATCTAGCCAGTCGTAGGCCATCGGCGTTGCGTGACACGAGCGGCCATGCGTCAGCGTGACCGCGCAGCCTGCACATCTCGCACCAGCGCATCAACCCTCTTGCGGGTATCACCGATCGCGAGCTCTGAAACACGCAACGTCGACATCCAGAAGCGGAGCTGTTGCACCAGCGTGGGAGAGGTGCGGAAGGTGTCGAGCAAGTCAGCCGCGGCGGTCTCGGTGATCGGGGCCGGACAGTCGAGAAGCTCCTGCCGGATGCCTTCGAGTTGGCGGAAACACCTGGACCAGATGTATTCCTGCACGGGCCAGGGCGTCAGGCCGCGGATCTGTCGCCGATACTCCGGGTCGTGGCGCAGCACGTTGGCGCGGATGCTGCCGCCGCTGGTGATCGAGTAGTAGGCGGCAAGGCGCGTGCGCAGCAACTCGTCGCCGACCTGCGTCAGGTCGCCGGTACTGCGCATCTCCACGAAGGTCGTCTCGTCCAGCTCGAACGGCATCAGCTGGCTGGCCTGGTAATAGGCAAGCACTGTCTTCCAGTTGGAGTCGTGCACGCGCTGGCCCGACTCGGCATGCGCCATCGCACCGCGCCCGTACTCAGACACCTGGCGCCAGTAGCCTAGCGTCGCATCCATCGATTCGCGATCGCCGAGCAGACTGGTGTGAAGGCGCCGCAGGTAGTTGTCGGCGCGGGTGCGGTCGTGCCGGTCCTGGTTCCAGTTGCTGACCTGCAAAGCGATCAGGATGCCGGCGATAACAATCGTCAATTCCAGCAGCGCAGCGAACCAATCATGCTCGCGCAGCCGCTGACCAAGTTTTCTCAAAGCCATTGGATCTCCCCGGACTGGCGGGCTTACCGCCTGCGTGGGGTCAGTTACTCATGGACAGCAAGGGTTTGCCAGCGACCCACTCCGCACCGTCGCGGTCGAGCCGAATGCCGCCGGCCGCCAGCCCTACAAAAACCCCAACCACGGCCTCAACCGCTTCACCGACCGCTGCAAGTTGCTCCGCGCCCTCGCCCTTGCGGGCGCGCGGCTCGGAATTCAGGTACCGTCCTCGCGGTCAGCCAGGAGGAAGCCTTTGTTCGAGCCCGACTATCTGAAAGCTGAAGTCCAAATCGAGACGATGCTGGGCGACGACGCCCCGAAGCATTTCGGCACCGGATGGTGGAGCGGCGTGCTCTCGGCATTCTTCGGCATCCTTGCCTTCGGTGCGGTGCTCTGCCTGCACTTTCCGCAGCTGCTCAGCACGCCGGAGCTGCGCGCGCACTATCCGATGCCGCTGATCCGCATGGCGATCCAGGGCTGCATCGTCGGCGCGATCCTGCTTGGCGTCGTCTCGGCAATGCTGCGTCGGAAGAAGATGCTGGCTCTTGTCGGCCTGGTTTTCGCGCTGGGCGCCAGCCTGCTGGGCGGCGCAAGCGTTCCGATCAACGAGGCGGTTCTGCACGTGGCGCCCTCGATCGGCCTGGATTGGTTCCTGCTCGACATGCTGCTGATGACGCTGATCCTGTCGCCGGTGGAGGTGTTGTGGCCGGCGTATCGGCAGCAGAGCGTGTTCCGCGCCGAATGGACGCTCGACATCGTGTACTTCCTGTCGACGCACTTGCCCACTCAGCTGACCACATTCCTTATCCTGCTGCCGGCCACGCAGCTCACGGCCTATTTCGGCAACGCCAAGCTTTTGGCTATCACCACCAGCATGCCGTGGATCGTGCAGTTCCTGCTCGCGGTGCTGGTGGCGGACTTGGCCCAGTACGCCATCCATCGCGCCATGCACAAGGTGCCATGGATGTGGAAGTTCCACGCCATCCATCATTCGTCGAAGGCGCTGGACTGGATCGCCGGCTCGCGCGCCCATCTGGTCGAAGACCTCGCCGTGCGTGGCTGGATGTTCATCCCGATGACCTTCATCTTCTCGCAGCAAATCATCGTCGCCTACTTGCTGTTCGTGGCCCTGCACGCGACCTGGGCGCACTGCAACTTCGGCCCCACCATCCGATGGATGGAACCGTTCTTCATCTTGCCGCGCTTCCACCACTGGCATCACACGTCGCAGACCGAGGGCCTGGACAAGAACTTCGCGATCCATTTTCCCTGGATCGACAGGATTTTCGGCACGCACTATTTGCCCCGGGATGCCTGGCCCGACCACTACGGGCTCGACAACGAACCCATTCCGAACACTTTCATGGGCCAGTTCTG
>JAYSXN010000196.1:0-1716 GCA_043717405.1 Gammaproteobacteria bacterium | reverse complement strand
GGTCGCGCTGTACGGCTTCATGCGCGAGATCGAACGGCGCTTGTTCCGCGATGTGCAGAAGGTCACCGGCATCGGCGCGAAGATTGCGCTCGCCATCTTGTCCGGTGCCAGCGTGGACGAGTTTGCCCGGCTGGTGCAGACCGGCGACGTGGTTGCGCTGACGCGCATCCCTGGCATCGGCAAAAAGACCGCGGAGCGCATTGTTGTCGAGTTGCGCGACCGTGCCGCAGATTTCACCGGCCCCGGTATCGCCGCCCTGACCGGCCGGCCGGTGGCCCAGGACCCGGTATCCGAGGCCAGCATCGCCCTGCAACAACTGGGCTACAAGCCGGCGGAGGTGACCCGCATGCTGCGCGAGGCCGCGGCCGGCGACAGTGTGGAGGACATCATCCGGAAAGCGTTAAAATCCATGCTGCGCAACGGCTGACGCCGGCAGGAAGCCTTCGACATGTCCCAGAAACCCGATGGATCGGACCCGCACCGCGCGTGGCCGCTGGTACTTGGCGCCATCGGCGTGGTCTTCGGCGACATTGGCACCAGTCCGCTGTACACCATGCGCGAAGCCTTCGATCCCAAATACGGGCTCGATGCCGGCCCAGCCAACGTTCTTGGCATCCTCTCGCTGGTGTTCTGGGTGATGACGCTGGTCGTTACCTTCAAGTACGTGATGGTGATCATGCGTGCCGACAATCGCGGCGAAGGCGGCATCCTGGCACTGATGGCGGTGGTGCAGCGCAGCCTGCCAATCGCCTCACCCCTCACCTACGGCATCGGCCTGCTGGGTATCTGCGGTACCGCGCTGTTCTTCGGCGACAGCGTGATCACCCCGGCGGTGTCGGTCCTGAGCGCGGTCGAGGGCCTGAAGGTCGCGGCGCCGGCGCTAGCGCGCTACATCGTTCCCATTTCCCTCGGCGTGCTCCTGGCCTTGTTCGCATTCCAGAGCGGTGGCACCGATCGCGTCGGCAAGACATTCGGTCCGGTGATGGTGGCGTGGTTCCTGACGCTGGCCGCGCTCGGCCTGTGGCACATCTGGCAGAAGCCGGACGTGCTGCAGGCGCTGAATCCGATCTGGGCCGTGCGCTTCTTCCTGCATCACGGCGTGCACGCCTGGCTGGCGCTGGGCGCGGTCGTGCTGGCGGTCACCGGTGGCGAAGCGCTGTATGCGGATATGGGTCATTTCGGGCGCCAGCCCATCCGGATCGCGTGGATGTATTTCGCCATGCCGGCGCTGGTGCTCAACTACTTCGGCCAGGGCGCATTGCTGCTGGCGAATCCGAAGGCCGTGCACAGCCCGTTTTTTGCCATGGTCCCGTCCTGGGGCCTGTATCCGATGGTGATACTGGCCACGCTCGCGGCGGTGATTGCGTCCCAGGCAGTCATTTCGGGCGCGTTCTCGCTGGCACGACAGGCGATCCAACTGGGCTACTTGCCGCGCCTGAAGCTGCTGCACACCTCTGACGAAACCATCGGCCAGGTGTACGTGCCGTGGGTCAATCGCGTGCTGCTGGTGCTGGTGATGCTGCTCGTCGTCACCTTCAGGACGTCCAGCAACCTGGCCTCGGCCTATGGCGTTTCCGTCACCGGTTCGATGCTGATCGACACCATCCTGCTGATCATCCTTGCGCACCAGCGTTGGCGCCTGCCGACCCGGATCATCCTGCCGCTGGCGCTTATCTTCCTGACCGTGGACATCGCGCTGCTATCGGCCAACGCGGT
>JAYSXN010000195.1:0-5238 GCA_043717405.1 Gammaproteobacteria bacterium | reverse complement strand
CGGCGCGGGTGATCGTGCCCACGCTGGGACGGATCAGTTCCGCCTGGCTGGCGATGACGTCATCGCGTGACACCTCCAGCTGGTTGGGCCCGTGCATGCGGGCATCGAATATTTCCTGCGCGACCGGGATCAGCGCCGGGTGCGCGACCCAAGTGCCGTCATGGCCGGCGCTCACCTCGCGAGTCTTGTCCGCGCGCACGCGCGCAAGCGCAGCGGCGTTCGCTTGCGCATCGCCACTGATGGGGATTTGCGCGGCCATTCCACCCATCGCCAATGCGCCGCGCCGATGACAGGTGCGAATCAGCAATTGCGAATACGCGTTGAGAAAACCCTGCGCCATGGTCAGCTGCCCGCGCTCGGGCAGCACGCGGTCGCGATGCCGGCGGAATGTTTTCAGGTACGAAAAAATATAATCCCAGCGTCCGCAGTTCAGCGCCGTAATGCGCCCGCGCAAGGCGTGCAGGATTTCGTCCATCTCGAAGGCGGCGGGCAAGGTTTCGATCAGCACCGTCACTTTCATCTGGCCGGTGGCCAGGCGCAGGCGTTGCTCGATGAAGGCGAGCACCTCGTCCCACAGTGCCGCTTCCTCCATGCACTCGAGCTTGGGCAGGTAGAAGTACGGGCCAAGGTCGCGCGCCGCCAGCGCGGCGGCGTTGTGGAAGGCGAACAGTCCCAGGTCGAACAAGGAGGCCGACAGCCGCTCGCCGTCGACCAGCAAGTGTTTTTCATCCAGGTGCCAGCCGCGCGGACGCACCATCAGCACTGCCAGCGGCCCGGCGCCGAGCACGTAGTGCTTGGCCCCGTCGGGCGCCATCCAGTCCAGCGTGCCGGCAACGGCCTTGCGCAACGCGCCCTGGCCAGTGAGCAGGTTGCCCCACGTAGGCGCGGTGGAGTCCTCGAAATCCGCCATGTAGACGCGTGCGCCGGAATTGAGCGCATTGATCACCATCTTCGGCTCGACCGGCCCGGTGATCTCCACGCGGCGGTCCAGCAGCGCCTGCGGCAGGGCCGCTACGCGCCAGTCGCCGTCGCGGATGGCCTGGGTGTCGCTTCGGAAATCAGGCAGCGCACCGGCGTCGAATGCCGCCGCGCGCTGCCGCCGCGCCTGCAGGCGTGCTTGCCGGGCCGCTTCAAAAGTCCGGTGCAGGTCGCCCAGGAATTCCAGCGCCGCCGCCGGCAGGAGATCGGATTGCCCCGGAAACGGCGGCGCCAGGGCAACTACGCCGGGTTCAATCGTCGGTAACGGGCTTTTGGCCTGGCTGGGCATCCTGACACTCCTTGTCGAGGGCTGACGGTAAAACGCTCGCTTGAATTTGACAAAACAAATATTTAAATGAATTGTATTAACATTACTAATAAATGCTGCCAGCGCATCGGAATGCGCCCCCTAATGCATCAGCAAAAGGAACCGAGGCCTTGAACGCACCAACCGGCCGCTTCTACTACAAGGGCGACCGGCTCAAGCCGCTGCGCGCTTTTTGCCAGGTCGCGCGCCTGGGCTCGGTTTCTCGGGCGGCCGAGGCTCTGTTCCTGAGCCAGCCGGCGGTAACCCTGCAGCTGCAGGCGGTGGAGCGGGACCTGGGCGAGCGCTTGTTCGAGCGCACCGGCAAACGCCTGACCCTGACCCGAAGCGGCGCCTTGCTGTACGAACTGGCCCGGCCCCTGGTCGAGGGTCTGGACGGCATAGGTGGCGAATTCGGCAAGCGCCTGAAGGGACTTGAGGGCGGCGACCTGCATGTGGCGGCGGGCAGCTCGACCATCCTGTACCTGCTGCCGCCGCTGGTACGCGCCTTCCGCGAATCCCATCCGCAAGTGCAACTGTCGTTGCACAACGTCACCGGCAAGGACGGCTTGAGCCTGTTGCGCTCGGACGCGGTGGATCTGGCCGTCGGCTCGATGCTCGATGTGCCGGCGGACCTGTCCTATGCACCGGTGTACTCGTTCGAGCCGATGCTGATCATGGCCCGGGATCATCCGCTCGCCTCGCGGCCGACCCTGCGCCTGGAAGATCTGTCGCCGTACGGGCTGATCCTGCCGCCTAAGCGGCTGACCACCTGGCGCCTGGTCGATCTCGTGTTCCAGCAGCGCCGCGTGCCCTACACGGTGGCGCTGGAAGTGGGCGGTTGGGAAATCATCAAGCAGTACGTGGCCATGGGCCTGGGGATTTCCATCGTCACTGGCATCTGCCTGACGCCCGCTGATCGCGAACGCCTGGAAGTGCGCAACCTCAGCGAGTATTTCCCCTCACGCAGCTACGGCGTGGTGGTGCGCAAGGGCAAGTTCCTGTCGACCCAGGCACGCGCGTTTGCAGACCTGGTGAAGCCGGGACTGTTCGAGCGCGGTGATTACTTCGAGTCGGGACACTCCGAGCGCTAGGCTCCTTCTCAAACGTCGTGGTTGCGGCCGCGATAACCGGCGAACAACGCGCGCAAGCGATCTATGTCGGCGTCCATGTCGTCGCTGAGCTCGACCAACTGGCCCAGGCGGATGCGTCGATCCGCATAGTCGAAACCCACGCAGAACACCGGCACCTGCGCCCGCCGCGCGATCTTCCAGAAGCCGGCCTTCCACTTGTCCACCTTGCGCCTGGTGCCCTCGGGCGCAAGCACGAACCACATCGTCGGTGCATTGCGCATCTGCGAAGCCACCTGCTCGACGATGCCACCAGGCGAAGCGCGATCCACCGGCATGCCGCCGTAACGCCGCAGCAGCCAGCCCACTGGCCCATGGAAGGCCTCCTTCTTGCCCATGAAGACAACGCCGAGCCCCAGCCCCATGACCGCCGCGATGCCCCAGACCACGTCCCAGGCCGATGAATGCGGCGCCACGATCACCACCACCTTGTCCACGTTCGGCCATGTGCCGTCCATCTTCCAGCCGCCCAGGCGCAGCACGGCGCGGCCCAGGAAGCGGCTGAAGGGACCGGCTGAATTGCGTGGCGCGTGTGCCGGCAGTTCCGGCAACACCGGCGTCATGCGTCGCGATCCCAACCGCGCGTGGCGCGCGTCGTCTTGACCTGCGCCCGCTCTCGCTTGCCGCTCAGGCGACGCTCCTGCGACCCCTTCGTCGGCCGCGTGGCGACGCGCTTGCGTGGCACCTTGGTGGCCGCAAGCAACAAACCCGCGAGGCGTTCGCGCGCGTCCTGACGGTTGCGATCCTGCGTGCGGAACCGCTGCGCCGAGATGATCACGACGCCGTCGCCGGTGATGCGCCGGTCGCTGCGCGCCAGCAGGCGCGCGCGCAGGTCATCGGGCAACGAAGGCGAACGCGCGGCGTCGAAACGCAACTCGACCGCGGTCGAAACCTTGTTGACGTTTTGCCCGCCGGGACCGCTGGCGCGTACGAAGCGCTCGACCAGTTCGTCGTCTGGAATCTGCAAGGTTGGCGTGATCTCGAGCATGGCGCGAGTCTGTCGCTCGGCGCCTGGAGAAGCAACTGCGCCTGTGCGAAGTGGTGCGCTGCCTCAGCAGTGCGCGCTGGAGCCAGATCAGCCTTCAGGAGGCAGCACTCCTCAGTCAGCGAACTCGCGATGTTCGCCCAGCGCCCCCCAACGCATCATCGACCGCCCGGCAGGCGAAAAAAAGCGCGCGCATTGGCAGTGCTTGCAGCGGCGGTCACAGGGACCGGCTCGCCGCGATCACGCGCCAGTTCCTCGACGATATGGCGCAGGTACATCGGCTCGTTGCGCCGGTGCTTGGGTTGCGGCCGGACCGTGCGCGGCAACAGATACGGCGCATCGGTTTCAATCAGCAAACGGTCCTGCGGAATGTAACGCACCGCTTCGCGCAAATGCAGCCCTCGGCGTTCATCGCACAACCAGCCGGTGATGCCTATGTACAGGCCGGCGTCCAGGCATTGGCGCATCTGCGCTTGCGTGCCGGTGAAGCAATGCACGACGGCGGGCGGCAGCCTGCCGGAAAAATCCGCGACCATCGCCATGAAGTCGTCGTGGGCATCGCGCTGGTGGCAGAACAAGGGCTTGCCGCTGTCCAGCGCCAGCTGCAGCTGCGCGGCGAAGGCCCGTTGCTGCACCGGCCGTGGCGACAGGTCACGGTGATAGTCCAGGCCGCACTCGCCAACGGCTACCACGCGCGCATCGGTGAGCAGCGCACGCATCTCCGCGTCGGCCTGCGCGGTGTATTCCAGGGCGTGGTGGGGATGTACGCCGGCGGTGGCGAAAAGGCGGTCGGGCACGTCGTCGGCCAAGGCCAGCGCCAGCGCCGCACGCGAGCCTTCGCGGCTGGCTCCGGTAACCACCAGTTGCACGACGCCGGCAAGGCGCGCGCGTTCCAGCACTGCGGGCAGGTCACTGGCAAAACTTTCATGGCCAAGGTTGGCGCCAATATCGATCAGTTCCATGTCGTAGCCGCCTCGAGGGGCGTTGATTCTAGCCGAGCCGCCAGTGATGACGCCCTGCGATGTCCTAGACTCAGGTTCAGTGAGCGCGCCCGAGTTTCCGATCAGTCCCCTGCTGCCGCAAATCCTGCGCAGCCTCGATACCCATCCGCGGCTCGTGCTCGAAGCACCCCCGGGGGCCGGCAAGACCACGCAGGTGCCGCTGGCCCTGCTCGACGCGGCGTGGCGCAACGACGGCCGAATCCTCGTGCTGGAACCACGACGCGTGGCGGCGCGCGCCGCGGCGTCTTTCATGGCCGCGCAGCTGGGCGAAGCACCGGGGCAACGCGTCGGCTATCGCATCCGATTCGAGAACAAGATCAGTGCACAAACGCGCATCGAGGTTCTTACCGAGGGCATCCTCACCCGGCTGATCCAGCGCGACCCGGGTCTGGACGGCGTGGCCGCGATCATCTTCGACGAATTCCACGAGCGTCACCTGAGCGCCGACCTGGGCCTCGCGCTTGCGCTCGATGTGCAGGCGCAACTGCGCACCGACCTGCGGCTGCTGGTGATGTCGGCCACGCTCGACGGCGCGGCGCTGGCGCATTGGCTGGACGCGCCGCGCCTGTCGTCGGCGGGACGCAGTTATCCGGTATCCATCAGCCATTTTCCGGCGCGGCGCGATGAAGCCCTGGCTTTCCAACTGCGCCGCTGCCTGCAACAGGCGCTGCAGGGGCACGCTGGCGACGTGCTGGTATTCCTCCCCGGGCAGCGCGAGATCGACCAGGCGCAACGCGCGCTGGCCGATCTGGATGCGGGCGGCGGGCCGGCCCCGCGTGTGCTCACGCTGCACGGCGAGCTCCCGCTTGAACAGCAACGCGAGGCATTGCAACCGGATCC
>JAYSXN010000194.1:0-5259 GCA_043717405.1 Gammaproteobacteria bacterium | reverse complement strand
ACCAGTCCGGACCGGCTGACGGCGTCGTGGCGTTGGCGCAATGAAGCATCCGGTCCTGCTTGCACTCGCTGCCGTTGTCGGCGCGGCGATTGCGCTTTACGTGGTCCTTGATACCAATCGTGCCGAGCCATCCGCCGCACCGTCGACGCACGCGGCGCAGGCGCCGTTCGCCGCCTATGTCGAGGGCACCGGCATAACGGAAACCGGACGCGGCAACGTTGCCTTGGGGACGCCGGTATCAGGCGTGGTCAGCGATCTGTATGTCCATGTAGGTGACAGCGTCGCTGCTGGCGCTCCGTTGTTCAAGATCGATGACCGCGATCTGCAGGCGCGTAGTAACGTGGCGTTGGCTAAGGTCGCTGAAGCGCGTGCGGCGCTGGCGAAGCCGGCGCATCGCCTTGATTTCCTGTCGCGGTTGCAGCACAGGGAAAACAGCGCAGTCAGCCGTTCGGCCATCAGCGATGTGCGCGACGACATGGTGGCCGCGCGCTCGGCGCTGGACCTTGCGCAAGCCGAAGCGGCGCAAGCCGCCGTGGACATTGATCGATCGCTGGTGCGCGCGCCCTCCCCCGGCCGCATCCTGCAGCTGAACGTACGCCCGGGGGAATACGTTCAAGGCGGCGGACAGGCGCGGCCACTGTTGCTGCTTGGCGATGATTCGCGCGTATACGTGCGCGTGGACATCGACGAGAACGATGCCTGGCGCCTCCAACCAGGCGCCGCGGCTCGTGCCTACGTGCGCGGCAACCCACAGTTGCAGGCGCCGCTGAGGTTCGAGTACATCGAGCCGGTCGTGTTGCCGAAGACAGCCCTGAGCGGACAAAGCACCGAGCGCGCCGACGTGCGGGTCCTGCAGGCGGTCTACAGTTTTCCACGTACCGCCTTGCCTGTTTATCTTGGCCAGCAGATGGATGTTTTCATCCAGGCAGCGCCAGCTGCTCCAAATGGCGGGGCGCCGCACTAGTGTTGCGCATCGCCTGGCAGATGCTGGTGGCCGATCGCGCGAAATTCTTCGGCCTCTTATTTGGAATTGCCTTCACCTCGTTCCTGGTGACATTCGCTGCTTCGTATTTCTGCGGCTTCATGACGCGCGGGTTTGCCTTGGTCAGCGAAAATCCCGCAGCCGATGTATGGGTCATGGACCCGGCCATGGACTCGGCCGAGCAGACCATCAACCTGCCCGATTCGGCGCTGGCACGCGTGCGCAGCGTGGCGGGCGTCAGTCATGCCGAACCGCTCGCTTTGGGTTCGGTGGACGTGCGTTTTCCCAATGGCCGCTTCCAGACCTTCCAACTGATCGGCGTGGATGACGCCACGCTTGCCGGCGCCCCCGCAGTTGGCGACGCCACGCAACTGCGCGCAAACAATTCGGTGATCGTTGACGCTGGCGGTACCGAGGGCAAGCTGGAAACACCGCTGGCCAAAGCCGACCAGTGGCCGCACGCCGGCGTGCGCCTGGACGTGCCCACCCGCCTGCTGGAGCGTGGCGACGAGTTGCTGGTCAACGATCAACTCGTGCGCGTACTCGCGCGGTCCGAGGGCCTGCCGCGCTTCCCGCCCAGGCCGTTGATGTACGCCACACTCTCGACGGCCACACGCCTGCTGCCGTCCGAGCGCCATACCCAGACTTTCGTCCTGGCCAGCGCGAGCGCCAGCGTATCGCCTGCGGAGCTCGCGCGGCGCATCGGGCAACGCACCGGCCTGCGCGCGCGTTCATCGGCGGACTTCAAGGCCGACACCGTGCGCTGGTTCCTGATCAATTCCGAAGACGTCGGTGACATCGGCGCGATGCTCATCCTCGCCATGACCATGGGCTTTGGG
Organism: Gammaproteobacteria bacterium; assembly: GCA_043717405.1. Taxonomy (GTDB): domain Bacteria; phylum Pseudomonadota; class Gammaproteobacteria; order Xanthomonadales; family Xanthomonadaceae; genus Arenimonas. The sequence goes on along the minus strand of JAYSXN010000194.1, from coordinate 3,438 downwards.
GTCACCGGCATCATGCTGTACATGTTCACCTACGAAAATCAAAAACAGTACGCGGTGCTGAAGGCAATGGGCGCCGAGCCACGCACGCTGCTGAAGATGGTGTTCGCGCAAGCCACGGCCTGCGCATTGATCGGTACCGGCATCGGGCTCGGCATCTGCGGCATAGCCGGCGAAGTCGTCATCGGCATGGGTTTTCCGTTCCGGATGATGTGGTTCACGCCGCTGGTGGGCATGCTCGGCGTAGCGCTGGTCAGCCTTACCGCCGCCGGCATCAGCGTGCGGCCGGTATTGAAGCTGCAGCCGGCGGTGGTTTTTTCAGCGCGCTGAGCGCTTCGGAGCGCAGCGAGCCTGCGCTTAATCCGTAGGCAAATCGTAGTCGCGCAATTCCTGTTCATCGCTTGCGGCATTGGCCGCGGTGGCCGACTGGTCGGCGATCTGATGCGCGCGCCGCGCTGCCCATGCGTCGCGCACCAGCGTGTACTCATCACCCACGCCCGGATCGAGCTGGTCCAGCGCGAGCATCTGCGCTCGCTTGTCCACCAGCGACAAGCCGAGCAAACCCAGGCGACCGCTGCCCGAGGGTGCGGCGTGGTACCAACCTATCTGCCCGTCACCTACTCGTCCAATTCGGTCCCGCAAGGTGCCGGGGCCGAGGAAGGGAATCAGCAGGTAGCGCGAACGCTTCCAACCCCAACGCCCCAAAGTCTGGCCGAAGTCCTCGTTGAACTGCGGGATATGCATCGGCGTTGCCGGATCGAACACACCGGCGATGCCAATCGTTGCGTTGACCAGGAAGCGACCGACCGATTCGCCCGATCGTGCCGGATGACCCTGCAGCAGCAGGTTCGCGGCGTTGATCGGCTGATGCAAGTTGCTGAAAAAATGCGTGACCCCGCTGCGGATGGGGCGCGGCACGGAGTGCTCGTAGGCCACCGCCAGTGGCTTGGCGACCCTTGCGTCAAGGCGCTGGTTGAAATGGAAAACACGGCGGTTGTAGTGCTCCCAGGGATCGGAAACCGTGCCGCTTGTCGGCGGTGGCGCAGCGGCGGCAGTCGCGGGGGCGATAGCGGCGTCGGGTCCGACCGCTGGTTCCGGCTCGGCAGTCGACAACGCCTGGCCATGGGCCAGCGTCGTGCCGGTCAGCAGCAGCGCCGTGAACAGCGCGCCGACGCTGTTTTCCACAATTCCTGGATGTCCGTTTCGATGGCGCATCGGTGTTCTCCTTGGCCTTACGAAAGACGATAGGCGGCGCACAGCGAATCGTACGCCGCGGTCGCGTTAACAATCCGTGGATGCGTCCCGGTCTTTCCCGCGACGGCGTCAGCCAGTTCGAGCAACAACGCCAAGCCAGCAGTATCCAGGTGCTCGACGCGGCAAATATCCATGACGGAGTAACCCTGTCTCGGTAATGATTGCCATAGCTGGCCGACTTGCAGGCGCGACAGGCGCCCGCCCAGGTGCAGCGTGCTTTCCCTCAGTTCCCAGCGGGCTGCGCCGACCTCACTCACCGACGCGACTTCGGCGCGGAAAGCTCGACCTTGTTGGCTCGCAGGTCCGCAGTGAGTTGTGCAAGCGACCGGGTCTGCAGTGCCTCGCCGAATTGGCTGCGCAAGGTCTGCACGAAGGAGACACCCTCAACGATGACATCGAAGGCCTGCCAACGTCCCGCGGCACTGCGATGGAACATGTAATCGATTGACAGCGGCGCGCCGTTCCGGCGGTCGACACGGCTCACCACTTTTACGATCGCACCGCCGCGCAAGGGCGTTTCGGAGACGATCTTCACCGCCAGCCCGGGGTCGACTTCGAGCAGCGAATTGCCGTAACGCGTCATGAGGTTGTCGGCCAGCGCATCGGCGAACGCTGCGACGTCTACATCCGATGCAGCAGCAGTGTTCCTGCCCAGCACCAGGCGGGCCGCATACAAGCGGTCGAAGATCGAGTTGAACTCGGTGCGCACGAAGGCGCGCAGCGCCGCAGGGTCGGACTGGAACACTCTCCTGCGCTCCACCAGGGTCCGGACGACGCGCTGGCTGTTCTGTTGCACGAGCTGGCCCGGGCTGCCCTGCTGGCTCGGCACCGAGGCGGAGGTCGCGGTGGGTGCACTCACGGCCGCAGCATGTGCAACGGATCCACCGAGCAACAAACAGCCGAGCGCAGTGGCGTTGAGTATGAATTTCATTGCAGGCTCCAAGGTTGGCGCACGAGGCGGCCGATCAATGCGGTTGGTGGTCTGTTGGGTTGGTTGACCCTGGCGCAGCGGAGCTAGTTCCGCCGGACGGCGGCTTTTCGCCCGTGCCGGCCTTGTTTGCGCCGCCAAATATGAATTTTCCGATCAGCTCCTCCAGCACCACCGCACCTTGCGTGTAGATGATTTCGCCACCGGCCGGGATGGTCTCGGTGTCGCCACCCGGGTCGAGGCCCATGTAGCGTTCACCAAGCAGCCCTGCGGTGAGGATGCGGGCGTTGGTGTCGGCGGGAAGGCTCTTGTACTTGTCCTGGATGGCGAGGGTCACCACGGCCTGGTAATTCTTGCGATCAAGGGTTATGTCGGCGACTTCCCCAACTACCACGCCGCCAATCTTCACCGGCGCGTGCACATGCAGCTCGCCGATATTGCTGAACCTGGCAGTGACGCGATAGGTGGGTCCGCCGCCGGTGCGGCCGTTGGTGGATGCGAAGGCCAGCACCAGCAAGCTTGCCAGTGCGAGTAGCAGGAATGCGCCAACGCCCAATTCGATGGAGGCGGTGCGGCGGCGGAGCGGTGTCGTGCTCATGATTGATACGTCCGGGATTGGAGTTCAGGTACGAAACAGCAGCGAGCTGAGGATGAAGTTGCACACCAGCACCAGCAAAGAGGCATTCACCACCGCGCGGGTGGTGGCAAGGGCAGTACCTTCGATGGTCGGCTCGGCGTTGTAGCCGGTATGGCAGGCGACCAGCGCGGCTAACGCGGCAAACACTGCGGCTTTGCCAAAAGCGACGCCAAAGTCTGCTCCCAGGTCAACATGCTGGGTCAGTCCCGACCAGAAATAGCCCGCGTCCAGTCCCAGCGCGTGCACCGCTTCAAGGTATCCGGCGAGGATGGCGAAGGCGATGAAGAACGCCGTCAGCAGCGGCAGTGCAATCACTGCGGCCCAGAATCGCGGCGCAACGACACGCGCCATCGGATCGATGGACATCAGCGAAAGCGCGGTGATCTGGTCGGTGGCGCGCATCAGCCCGAGCTCAGCGGCAATCGACGACCCGGCACGACCGATGAACAAGAGCGCGGTCAGCACCGGCCCCAACTCGCGATACATCGACAAGCCAAGCAGTGTGCTGACCGCATTGCTGGCACCGAAGGTGCTCAGCGTGCGATAGCCCTGCAGCGTCAGCACCAGTCCGACGAAAGCGCCAGCAATGGCGATGAGTGGCAGGGACCTGGCGCCGATTGCG
>JAYSXN010000193.1:0-1725 GCA_043717405.1 Gammaproteobacteria bacterium | reverse complement strand
AGGTTGTTGCCGGCCTCGCGCCCCATCATGAACGGCTCGGAGGCTTCGCTGAGCTCGATCAGCTTGCCGCGGTGCCTGAGGATCAGGCGCGAACCTGTCGACGTAGCCAGGCCATCGCCCAGGCGGATCGCGCTTTGCACCATGGTCATGCCGGAGGTGTCTTCCTGCCAGACGACATCGACGATCTCGATCGGCAGAAGTTTGCCGCTGACGCGGGCGCGCCCCAGTCCGCGTGTTTCCGGTGCGCCATGTCCCACAGCCGCGACGGTAGCGGCGGTGGTGACGATCTGCTCGCGCTTGGCCGTGGAAGTCATGCGCGCCGCGATATTGACCGCATCGCCGAAGACGTCACCGTTTTCCTCCAGCGCCGCACCGTGATGCAGGCCAATGCGCACCGCCAGGTTGTCGCGCACGAAATTGATGTCCCGGGCCATCTTGCGTTGCATGTCGCAGGCGGCCTTCATGCCGTCCAGCGGCGTGGGCAGCGTACACATGATCTCGTCACCGATGGTCTTGATGACACGGCCGCCGTACTGTCCGCAAACGACAGTCAACGCGTCGAGCACTGAAGCGATCAGCCGCCGCGCCTCGACATCACCCTTGGTTTCGAACAGCCGCGTGCTGCCGCTGACGTCGGCGAAAAGAATGGTCTGCGGCCGGGACTGGCTCATGCATCCAGTATAGGACAAGCCGGCCGCAGGATAGGCGCCTCAGGTGAGCTCGGCGGCCGCCGACACGATGTCGGCTTCACCAGGCAAGACCAGCAAGGCGGCGCCCGCGAGCGGAGTGAAGGTGTCGACGCCGACGACGCGGCGCAAGGGCTTGGCGCCCAGGCCGGCTTCAACGACCGCGGTGATGATGCCCTCGCCCACTCCCGCGCTGCGCCTGCCCTCGTCGACGACCAGGATGCGTCTGCACTCGCGCGCATGCCTCGCAATGGCCGCCTCGTTCAAGGGCAACAACCAGCGCAGGTCGATCACACGCACCTGCCAGCCGTGCCGCGCGCTGATCTCGCGAGCAGCGCGCAGGCTCATGGGCACGCCATTGCCAAAGGTAAAGATGACCAGGTCCTGCGCGTCGCCAAAATAGACGCGCTCCTCGCCAGGAACAAGCGCCTGGTCGGGGCTGGGGTACGCCGTCTGCCACAGGCCATCGCCGGCCTCATGCAAGTCCTTGGTCATGTACAGCGCGATGGGTTCCAGGAATGCGCAGACACGGCCGTCCACTTTGGCCAGCGCAGCCATGGTCCGCAACATCATTGCCGCGTCATCGCCACGGCTCGGGCAGCCAATCACCAGGCTCGGGATGTCGCGCAATGCCGTAATCGAATTGTCATTATGGAAGTGACCCCCGAAGCCCTTCTGGTAACCCAGCGACGCCACGCGCATGACCATGGGGTTGCGGTACTGGTCGTTGGAGAAAAATTGCAGCGAACACGCCTCGCCGCGGATCTGGTCGCAGGCATTGTGGAAATACGCCAGGTACTGGATCTCCGGCAGCGGCAGCATCCCCATGTTCGCGAAGCCTTGTGCCAGCCCAAGGATGACCGTTTCGTCGAGCAGCGTGTTGAACACGCGCGCGCCCTTGAATGCTTTCTGCAAGCCCTTGGTGACCGTGTACACGCCGCCCTTCTGGGCCACGTCCTCGCCGAACAGCAGCGCTTCCGGATACTTGCAGAACAAATCGTGCAGGGCATTGTTGATCTGGATTGCCAGGTGTCGTGGC
>JAYSXN010000192.1:0-5263 GCA_043717405.1 Gammaproteobacteria bacterium | reverse complement strand
GCTACGGCGTCGTCGGCGTGTATCCCGATGACCGCCTCTATTTCTTTTTTCACCTTCTCGATGTCGGCGGTCGGCAGGTCGATCTTGTTGATCACCGGCACTACTTCCAGGCCCTGCTCCACCGCCGTGTAGCAATTGGCGACCGATTGCGCTTCAACGCCTTGCGCCGCATCGACCACGAGCAAGGCACCTTCGCAGGCTGCCAGCGAGCGCGACACCTCGTAGCTGAAGTCGACGTGGCCTGGGGTGTCGATGAAGTTCAACTGGTAGGTCAGCCCGTCGCGCGCGGTGTAGGGCAGCGACACCGACTGTGCCTTGATGGTAATGCCGCGCTCGCGCTCGATCGGATTGGAATCGAGCACCTGGGCTTCCATCTCCCGGGCTTCGAGCCCGCCGCAGATCTGGATGATCCGGTCCGCCAGCGTGGATTTGCCATGGTCGACATGGGCGATGATGGAGAAGTTTCGGATGCGCTGCATGGGGGCGGCGCGAGGCCGTCAGTCGATGTGAACAAGGCATTATCGCACAGCGCCCCGGGCACGGCCCGCCGATTGGCAGGCCGCCCCGGAATGGCGTGCGTTTTCACGATGCCGGGATGGTGACCAGCCCGGTACTGTCGGCGTTGCGCACCAGCAAGCGCACACGATCGCCGCGCTTGATCGATTTGAGTGCCGACTGGAACTGCGCGGCATTACCCACTGGATTCTTGCCGACCTGCAGGATCACATCACCGGGCGACAGGCCAGCCTGCCGTGCCGCGAGGCCGGCGATCCGGCTGATGCGTACGCCCTCGCCGGGCTGCAGGCCCATCTTTGCGCGCGAAGCGGCATCCAGCTCACCCACCACTATGCCCAGCGAATTGAGGTCTGCGGTGGCTGGCGCGGATGCGGGACCTGGCGTGCCGCTGGAATTGGCTACTCCCTCGGCCAGCGGCGTGAGCACGACCACGACGTCAAGCGTCTTGCCGTCGCGCAGCAGCTTGACGTTGGCGCGGCTGCCTGGAGGCATCGCGCCAACGAGCGGCGGCAGTTCCGAGGAGGAAATGATTTCCTTGCCGTTGAAGGCAATGATCACGTCGCCAGCACGGATGCCGGCACGAGCCGCGGCGCTATTGTTCTGCACGGCGCCAATGAAAGCACCGCCGGCACGAGTGAGACCCAGTTCGGCCATCTGCTCGCGCTGCACGTCGCCCACCTGCACGCCCAGCTGCCCGCGCGTGACATGGCCGGTTTTCTGGATCTGGCGCACCGCGTTCATGGCCACTTCGATCGGTATGGCGAAGCTCACGCCCATGTAACCGCCGGAGTTGCTGAAGATCTGTGAATTGATGCCGACTACCTCGCCGCTCGTGTTGAGCAGCGGGCCGCCGGAGTTGCCACGGTTGATGGCAACGTCAGTCTGGATGAAGGGTACGTAGCGCTGCGAGCTGTCAAGGCTCGGCCTGCCCAGTCCACTGACCACGCCGGCGGTGACTGAATGATCGAACCCGAATGGCGAACCGATGGCGAGCACCCACTGGCCCGGCTTGAGATTGCGCGAATCGCTCAGGCGCAATACGGGCAGGCCACCAGCCTCGATCTTGAGCAGCGCGACATCGGAGTTGGGATCGCTGCCTACCACGCGCGCCTTGAGCTCGCGCCGATCGGTCAGGTGCACGATGACTTCGGTCGCGCCATCGACGACGTGGTGATTGGTAAGTACATAACCGTCGGGCGAAATGATGAAGCCGCTACCGAAGGAAGTACCGCTTTGGGGCCGGTCGGGCGAAGGCATTCCAGGCGCGCCGGGCATTCCCGGTTGTCCGAAGAAATGCTTGAAGATTTCCGGCAGGTCGCCCTGCCCCGGGGCCCTGGACGGATCATCATCGGATTGCTGGGCCATTTCCGCGGCCTTGCCGCCGCCAATGGTGGCTTCGACGTTCACTACCGCGGGCCCGGCCTGTTCGACCAGTCCAGAGAAGTCCGGAAGATTCACCAGCGGCGGCGCGGCGGAAGCGCTGACGGCCTGCATGGTCGTGGCGCCCGATGACAGGCCGGGCGAGGTAGCGATCGCTGGGTCATGCATCTCGATGAAGATCAGTCCTGCCAGTGCAACGCTTGAAAATACGATGGCTACGCGAGGAAGTGTTTTCATGGCACTCGTCGGATTGGAGGTGATGGAGGAAGTTGCGGAGTCGCTAGTCGCCCACTCGCTGCTTTGATCGGGGCTTTGTCGAAAAGTTCCAGTGCCCAGGAGGCATTTTTTCGGCTCTCATTTACTTGCTGGAAGGGACAACGGCGCACCGACCGCGCGCGTGTTCCGCGCGAAATAACCCACGGTTGCCGCGGGTACCTTGCCAATGGCCAGCACCCGGCGGCCGTTCTGCCAGATCGAATGTACGTTTACCGCACCGCGGCGCATGGCCGACTCGCCCTGCAGGTGCGCCGGCCCCGGTTCCACATACACCGACACGCTGGCCAATCCATCGCTGTAGAGCATTTGTACCGCCTCGCCAAGCCTCCTGGCGCCATGCAGGACGAATCCGGCGGGCGGCGAATCCACGCGCCAGCCGGGGTCGGACTGCTTGCCCGCCGGCAAGGTCTGCACTCGGCGCAATCCCTGCTGGGTCGACGGCCTGAGATCGGCGGCATCGGGGGTTTTTCCAACCTGCAGCTGGGTAAACGCCATCTGTTCGAGCGCACGGCCCCGTTCGCCCAGGAGTGCGATCCGCAAGGGCAATCCTGACTTTCGATCAAGCCAAAGACGATAGCCATAGCGCCAAGGATCCCGGGGCTGCAGGTCGATCACCTGTGCGTCGCGACCTGCGACCCGGGCAATGACACCCATGCTGGCCCGGTAACTGTCCAGCCGCCCCGCGTTCGCGAACTGCCCCGCCGGGTTCCAGCGCCCGGCACGATCGGCGTCGTAGCCCACTGGGTCGATCCCCGTGCCTATGCACATGACCATGTCATCGTCCCGGATGACTTCGCGACGGGGTCCGGTGAGCGCAACCAGGCGCATGCGCTCGCGTCCGCCTGCATAGGCGTGGAATACGCCCAGTGTTTCCATGCTCGTGCCCGACACCATCACCAGCGTGCCTTGGTAATCGCTCTTGCTCAGCGCAGGCCCGATGCGTTCAAGCCAGTCGCCTGCGTCCTTGCTCCACAGGCCCTGTACCCAGCCCTTGGCGTCGCTGACCCAACGCAACGGGGCGGGACTGGACTGTGCCGGCGCCGGTGCGGCGCACGACAGCAGCAGCAAGGCCAGGACGGCGCGTCTCACTGCTGGTCGGTCTCGATGTCCATTGCCGGCGGCGCCGATGCATCACTGGCAACGACGTCCACGTAGGGAACGAAGCCGCCAAGACCTTCACCGGCGAGCATCTGGTTGTGGCGCACCAGGTAGGCCTCCAGCGAAGGGTCATCGCGACCGCCCGGCAACTGCGACCGGGGCCAGCTGCGCTTGTCGCCATTGTCGGCGAGCGGGAAGTCCGCCGGCGACTGCGCCGACAGGGGCAACGGGCTGGCCGCAACCGATATGTCCGGCGCGGCCGGGCGCAGAACCGCTGACGCTGGACTGCCTGCCTGGGATCGGACCTTCGAAGTGGCGATGCGGCTGGCCGGACGCGGTGCGACCAGATCAGCCAGTCCCGGGCTGGCCAGCACCGGCTCATCGGCGGCAGTGGTCGAGATCGCGACGGGTGCCGTCAGCGCCGGAGTCGGCGCGTGCAGCAGGCGCGGTGCAAACAACAGGGCTAGCGCGGCGATGGATGCCGCAATGGCCCAGGGGCGCAGCTGTCGCCTGCCCGACTGTGCAGCTGGTGGCGGCGCATAGGCGGACGCCACCTGTTCCGGCACGATGCCATCGAAAGCCTGGCGCGACGGCTGCCATGGCTGGTTGCGAATGCAACTCGAGGCGACATGCAATCGCGCCCACAGCGCCCGCAGGTCGGCATCGTGTTCCAGGCGGCGATGCAGGAAACGCGCCTGTGCTTCAGGCAATTCGCCGTCCATCAGCGCAGACAATTGTTCGGCCAGGTGCTCGTCGACGGTCTGGTTCATGGGCGTACTCGTCCGCTGTCCATCAGTGGGCGCAAGCGGGCATCGATCGCCTCGCGTGCTCTGAATATCCGCGAACGCACGGTGCCGATCGGGCAGTCCATGGTCTCGGCGATTTCCTCGTACGACAATCCGTCCATCTCGCGCAGGGTGATGGCCTGGCGCAATTCCTCCGGCAGCGCCGCGACGGTGGCCGAGACTTCGCGCGCAATTTCCTCGCGCAGCAGTTCGTGCTCGGGCGTGTCGTTGTTGTGCATCCGCGTGGCGCCGGCGTAATGCTCGGCATCCTCGGCCTCGACATCGGAGGTCGGCGGGCGGCGCTTCATCGCTACGAGGTGATTCTTGGCGGTATTCACGGCAATCCTGTAAAGCCACGTATAGAACTGGCTATCGCCGCGAAAGTTCGCAATCGCGCGGTAGGCGCGGATGAAACTTTCCTGGGCGATGTCCTGGGTTTCGGCGTAATCGGGCACGAAGCGTCCAATGACGGCGCCGATCCGATGCTGGTACTTGAGCACCAACAGGTCGAAAGCCGTCTTGTCGCCGCGTTGCACACGTCTGACCAGTTCCAGGTCGAGTTCGTTCTCGCCCATCCGGGCCGCTGCTCCTGCGGCCGGTGGGGCCGCTTCAGTGACCGATGGCCGGCGGAAAAAGTTCCGGCGATCCGATCTTGGGTCACGCACCATTGCGCAGACCCGTACCGATTGACCGGGGCGGGCGCATCCCGGGATGATACGGGCTTAAGCCCTACCCTCACGTATGGAAGCGCCAATGTTCGATGGACTGCGATTGATCCACTGGAAGTTCGATCGTCGCAGTGACGGTTTCCTGATCCTGACGCTGGACCGTGCCGATGAAAGCGTAAACACGCTGTCGCGGGCGGTGATCGACGAACTCGACAGCATGGTCGAGCGCATCGCGCTGGACCCGCCGCGTGGCGTGGTAATCCGCTCTGGCAAGGCGGCCGGTTTCATCGCCGGCGCCGACATCAAGGGTTTTGAGGAAATCGCGGCCCAAGGTGGCATCGAAGACTGGATTCGTCGTGGCCAGCGCGTGTATCAGCGGCTGTCGGAACTGCGCTGTCCCACGGTTGCCGCCATCCATGGACATTGCTTGGGCGGCGGCACCGAACTGGCGCTGGCTTGCCGATATCGCGTCGCGAGCAATGACGACAGCACGCGCATCGGCTTGCCCGAGGTAAAGCTGGGCATCTATCCCGGCTGGGG